>CALGIR010000130.1 GCA_937915475.1 uncultured Bacteroidales bacterium | reverse complement strand
TTCGTGGTGGTGGTTCAGCTCTATACGGTCGACCATGTTTGCCGGAATTTGCTCCATTCCGTACAGTCCAATTAGCGGACTAAAAACTGGCCTGCCGTTGATTAAAATTTGAGAATAGCCTCCACCCAGCCCATTCATACGCAGCTGGGTATAGTTACACGTCTGGCAATCGGTCTCTATTCTCAAGCCAGGTTGAAATTTAAGGCCTTCGGAAATATTGCATGCCTGAACGGCTTGTATGTTTTTGCTCTCCAGCACATTTACTATAATTGGGCTTTCGGTAACCCTCTTAAAGGTCTTTGTGCCAGTAACCACAACTTGTTCAAGGTGCATGGATTCTAACTCTAGTTCAAAATTCACCTCAACAGTTTTATTGGCCTCAATGGTTACCTCCTGCTTTGAGGTAGAATAACCCATTGATTTTGCAACAATAACATATTTCCCCACTGGCAAATCAATTAACATGTAGTGCCCAGTTTCGTCGGTAGTGGTTCCAATGGTTGTTCCTTCTAGGTGTATGGTTGCAAATGGAATGTGCTCCCCTTCCGATTGAACATCGCCAAAAATATTGGCATCAGTATGTTGAGCGTTGACATTTGTAAATAATAGCGTGACAAAAAATAGTAGTATTAGCCGTTTCATATATGTTTAATTTACAGGTTTTACAAAAATGATATTGGTGAAATCGTCATTAAGAATAATTTTATTTTTATTGATATTTATCTCTGTCATTTTGGGGGAATGGTACTGCTTTTCGACCCAAATTGATGAGCCAATGGCAATATTATTGGTTTTACAGAAATCGAAAAAATCTTTATCCGAGCTAGATAATCTGGCTATAGTGTAGTTGAACCCCGCCTTTGCTTCCGATAGTAATATTTGCGAACTATCCGTTTGTAATTTGCCAGTAAAGGTCGGAATGGGGTCTCCATGCGGGTCGAAGGAAGGATTGCCTAAATACTTTTCTATCTCATTGGCCAGAAAGTCGGATGTAAGATGCTCCAGCTCTTCAGCCTCAACATGTATTTCATGGAGCGACAAATTGAGGGTCTTGTAAAGAAAAGATTCCCACAATCTGTGTTTTCGTATCACATTTAGGGCAAGTTCGTTCCCTTTTTCGGCAAGCGTTAGGGGTTTGTATTTGGTATAATTAACCAGCTGCTTGGTAGCTAGTTTCCTGGCCATATCGGTTGCCGCTGCATTGCTAATATTCAATAATCTGGCCAACGTACTTAGCCTGGTATCGGCATTGGGGAGTTTGCTCTGCTTATAAACTGTCTTTATAAAATTATCTACGGAAACTGTCATGTTAAGGTATGGGCAAATCAATAATTAAGCTTACTTAAATTTACGAACAAAGATACTTTAATAATGTTCTATGCAAATCTTATATTATTAAGAGAAATCGAAAAGAAATTGTCTTTTAATTTTTTGAATACTGAAAACCTGCCTCAGCAACTGAAATTAATACTAAAACACCCCAAATATTATGTTAATATTTGGGGTGCTGCTAATTAATAATGAGCTTCGAGAATTTAGTTAACCTCGAGTTAGGTAATACCTAGTTGTCATACTTGTCTTCAAAGGCTTCAATTATAGATTCAATTTTATCTAAAATTGAATCCGCTAGGTCACTATTCCCATCGGTATCATCGTGGTGAATATCAATTTTACCATCTCCATTACCATCTATTGCAGATGTAATATCAATACCACCGCTTGCAGGGTTAAATAAAGCATCTAAATCGAATGATACGGTTAGCATTGCAGCGCTTACATCATCAAGATAAACAAGTTCCTCAAACTCAATTTCCAACTCAATCTCTTCATCAGTCCAGAAAGTAAAAGGCGTACCATCTATAGTCCCTGTAATAACGATGGTTTTTCTATACATTTCTGAATCTGGATTTTTGTTCTTATCAAATTCAAACTCAATCTCATCGTATGCTGCTGCGGGAAGATTCACATTACTAACGATTACTGCTTCAAGGACGTTCCCATCAGCCATTAAATCTATCTCAAAAGGGCCTTTAAGTTCGTAATCAGTAGCAACAGAATCATTGGCAAACATGGGGTCACTTTCGTCGAACTCAATCTCAATTTCCGCAATATAAATTTTAAAACTCTCAAGTACTAAACCATCAGCAAGAGTACTCTTTAGGTTTGCCGTTTTTGCTGTTTGATAGGTTGACTGAAATTTAATTGCCGTTTTGTTCTTCAAATTTTCGTTATCCTTGCTGCAGGATGAAATTAGGGCAACAAGCGATACAATCAATAAGGCTTTAATTACATTTACTGTTTTCATAGTATTAGAATTTAGTTTGATAAAATTTGTATTCTACTACTAAGACGCAGGATTTTGAAAAGGTGGTAATGGAAAAGTAACTTTTTTAAAAGATTATTTAAAAAGTCTGTACGAAAGGGACACATTCAAACTTGCTGCAAGGTTCTTGGTTTTCTTAAAGTGGCTTGGCATAATATCATCGCCCCTAAAAATATTGATCAGATTGTAGGTAACCCTAACACTGGGTTTAATAATTATTCTGTTGCCCAATGCAATATTAAACTGGTAGCCAGCAAGCAAACCATAATCGAGGTTGGAATAGCTATCATCAATACTAAACCTGACTTTTTCTTGCTGCTCTTCGGCCATAGCCAGCCTTGCAATGTAACCTCCCAGAATTGCATGACCCGGTATTTTCCTAAAGTCCCAATAGTAGAATGCTTGAAACTTCAGGTAGTTTAAATTGATGTTTTTGTCAACAAAACTAGCGTTTATGTACTGCTGATAATTTTGACCAGTTTCTGATTTCCAAAGAAATTCAAGCCCAATCTGGTGCCGATTATTAAATTCTAATGTGGAGGATGCCCCAATATCCTGATGGAAAGTAGGGAGCGTATTCCCTAGTTTTTTTGGATCAAGCCCATTAAGGGTCTCGTAGTTTAGCAACCAAGTATTTTTGTAGCCATACACCAAGCCAACCTCTACAACCCGAAATGTAAAACCCGAAGATTTATCAGGTTCAGAATAGGCGGGAGCTTGGTTTTTTGTGAAACTTGGTAAAACTGCATCATTCGATGCTAAAAGGTGGCTGCTATCAAATGGACGAACTTGAATTCTATCAAAAACAATCTCATCGTTATCTAAAGATTTATTCTCTGAATCGCTGCTTTCAACCAATGCTATCTGCCCATTTTCCGTGTCAAATGTTGATACGTTAATGGTGGAATGATTTACAGGCGGAATAACATTCTCCATAGTATGGGATTTATCTACACCCTTTTCCCCCTCTTTCAATAGAGCCGTTTGGTTTGATTCTAATTTTTCTGTGTTGCTCGCTTCGTTATACTGCTCCGAAATAATAGTGGTTTGGGTAACCTCATCGGTAAGATATTTAACAGGTAAAAGCATTAGTAAAATAACGGCAGCGGCAGCGGCAAAAGGTTTCAGGTATCTCATTGCAAATACCTTCCCCTTTTGGGGCTTAACCTCATCGAGCTGTGCCGAAATATTATCCCAGGTTTCAATGAAATCCAACTCATACTGTACCTCCTCCCATACAGAGTCACTCTCATCAACATTAACCTGTTGGAGCCACTTATTGTACTCTATGTCAAACTTACCGCTTGTCATTGCTTGCTGAGTTCATATTCGTAAAGCCATTTCTTTAAAAGGTTTCTTGCCCTTTTATACTGAGACTTAGAGGTTCCCTCTGTAATGCTAAGCCTTTCTGCAATCTCCTTATGTTTAAGCCCCTCAACGGCAAAGAGGTTGAATACAACCCTTGCCCCGTCGGGAAGTTTCTTGATATGATAAAGAATAACCTCGTTTGTAAGTTCTTGAAACGAGAAGGTTCCCCTCTCATCTTCATCGGGTTCATCGGGAAACTCGTCTTGAAAAACAAGCCTTTTCCTTTTCCTAAAGTAGTCGATGGCTGTATTGGTAACAATGCGTCTTATCCAACCCTCAAGCGAGTTGTTCGAATTAAAACTCTCTAGGCTGGTGAATACCTTAATAAAGGCATCCTGAAGAATATCCTTTGCTTCGGCCCTGTCGCCACTATATGAAAGGCAAATTTGAAACATGGCCTTAAAGTATTTCTGGTAGAGCTGTTTTTGCAGCCTTCTATCATTCTCAAGGCAACCTTTCAGTAACACTAAATCTTCGTTGCGTGAACTTACACCCATGGCGCAAAAGCCTATTCATTTATTGTTAAAGTGGTTGACACCTCTATCCTGTTGAATATCGCTGTATAAATTTGCGAATTTAGGTGCTTGCTTAAAAGAATATACTCTTCACCATCAATCACACCAACTACTGCATTGTTTAACATCTCTGGGGTAATAATTGAAAACCAGTAGGATGGATTAAACTGTAAATTCCCTGTGTTTGTAATGCCCCTATCAAGAACCACCTCGGCCCCACCGTTCCTGTTATCTCCCAGAATTTTAAAGGTTAAGGGGTCGTTAACCACCATAACAATGTGCTTAGTTTTACCGCTATTGGTAAACTTGCCTTTTATAATGATACAGGGCTTTATGTCCTCAAGGTAATCCTCAATTATGTCGCCCAAATCTTCTTGCAACTCCTGTAGGTCATCTCCCTCATCAAAGTCCTCAAGCCAGTCAAGGATATCATCAATTAAATCATCATCATCGGGTTGAAAGTTATAGGAAAATGAGATGGGGTTGTAAACACCCTGCGGTATGTCTAACTTTTCATAAGCATTGCTAGGTATGGGTTTAACTACAAAGAATTTCCCGTCGTCAAATTTTCGGGTTAAAAAAACATCGCTCCCCTGCTCTCTATAGCCAAGGATACTAATGGAATTTAATCCCAAGCCAATTTCGTCTATCGTTAGTGAGCCTCCCAGCATCGGTTCATCCTTTATAGTAAAACTCAAATTGAATTTTACGGGGAGCGTATAGTCCTCCTTCTCGCAGCCACCAAGCAAAACAATTAGTAGTGTAAAAAATATGATTGGCCATTTACAATGTTCCTTCATATGCTTTGGTTTAAAATATTACTTGCCTATTAGTAAGACGAGCAAGTAATTGAAAGGTTGTAATTTTATGTGATATTTTTTATTCGATTGCCCTCTTTGGAAGTACTTTAACCCCAAACTACACTAGGGGTAAATATAACGATTGAAACCAGTTGCATAAAATGTGCAACACATTCGTCTATTAAACCTGCTTTACAGAATTGCTTAGATAAGTTTTTGCTCCAATGCCATTTTCACAAGAACAGCGGTATTGCGCGCATTCAGCTTAAAGAGTAAATTTTTTCTGTAGCTATTTATTGTTTCAATACCTAGGAATAGTTTTTCTGCAATCTCAGGATTTGTATAGCCATCGCAGATAAGTTTCAGTAGTTCTGTTTCGCGGGGAGTTAGGAATATCTGTAGGTCTGTTTTCTTTCTCATCAGTAAATCAACCTCGTGACAGAGAAACATTTCTCCATTTAAAACTGTTTCAATGCCCTCCACAACTTCTTCAGGCATACAATTCTTAAGGATATACCCCGAAGCTCCATTCTCCAACATCTTTCGAATTATGGTATACTCATCAAATGTAGTTATTGCCAGAACTTTAACATGAGGATGTTTTTCAATTATCAATTTACAGGTATCCAATCCATTGCCATCGGGTAAATTAATATCAAGCAATACCAAATCGATATGTTTTGTGGCAACTAAATTCAAGCACTCTTTGGCTGTTGACGCTATAGCCACCAGTTCTCCCACACCCGATTCGGTAATAATACTCGCTAAACTCTTTGCAATTAGCGGATGGTCGTCAACAATAAGAATTTTGCTCATATTCAAACAGTTAATTAGAGAAAGGTAACAATCAATTGGAATTACTGTTAACAATTAAATTCAACGGAGACCTCAGTTCCTTTCTCGGATGAGGATAGGATGTCAATCCTTCCGTTAAATGAGATAACTCTGGCTTGAATATTATTAAGCCCACCAGGCTTGCTCCTATCGAAAGATTTAGCATCGAACCCGCAGCCATCATCATAAACCGTTATGCTAATTCTATCCTGCTCCTGAACTAGCTGTACGCTAATTTTACTTGCATTCGCATGCTTAAGGGCGTTATTTACCAGTTCGCTCACAATGCGGAACGCAGCAACTTCTAACTTCTCATCAAGCCTCTTTTCTGTACCATAAAAATGGTATTTAGCCTTATCAACATTATTGCAAAAATCGCTAATGGCTGAATTTAATCCATACCACACAAGCGATTCAGGCATTAGGTTATGGGCAACTCTTCGGAGTTCCTTTATGGAATTGTCGAGCATTTCGAGTGCCGAGTTAAAAGTCCCCACCTGCTCCTCGGGAATAGTTAAGCTACCTTTCATATTGGCTATTTTATGTTTAGCTACAGAGAGCAATCCGCCTAATCCGTCGTGTAAATCTTTTGATAATCGTGCACGTTCAGCTGTTTCCCCTTCTAAGACTGATTGAGTTGCAATTAGCTGTTTCTCCTGCTCTAACTGAACTATTTTTCGCTCTGCCAGCTTCCGCTTTTGCAATAAAAATTTGCGACTTGCAGCAATCAAAACAATTATGATAATAAACAAAGTTCCGCCAAGGATTGAAAGCAGCAAGGTAATTTTGTGTTCTTTTTCCAATGTATTAATTCGAAGTTCCTTCTTCTCAGTCTCATACTTTACTTGCTTCTCCGATAGCGCATTTAACATCCGTTCTTGGTTTTGTAATGTAATTCGCCCAACTCGACTTTTATATAAACTATCGGCTTTATCGGCATCGCCTTTTAGAACATAAAGTTTGAATAGTTTATCTTCTAACCGTTGCATTAGTATATGGTTATCCTTTTGGGCAAATTCGTTGGCCTTATTAGCATAGTATTCTGCCTTTGATATATCCTTCAATGAGATAAAAATGTCGGTTAGTTGGGCTGATTGGTCTGCAATCAGGCTCTGAAACTCATGCCCCTCAGCAATTTTTAAAGCTCGATGCATATAGTCCAAAGCCTTTGTTGTATTTGCTTGTGATGTGTAATAATCCCAACCAATTGTAGCTAGTGTTGAGGACTCTTCAAATTTATTATTCGCAGTTCTAAATCCTTCTAGAGACTTATTGTAAAATTCATTCCGCAACTTAAAGTCAGTCTCATACAAGCCCAATCCTCTATAAACTCCTCCATTCAAGTTAGGGTCATTCGCCTTTAGAGCGTACGTCAACGCCTCGGTATAGTGTTGCTTTGCGTTTTCGTGATGCCCCATATTGTAGTACAAAACGGCAATATTTGCAT
The DNA here is from genome assembly GCA_937915475.1 of uncultured Bacteroidales bacterium. Lineage (GTDB taxonomy): Bacteria > Bacteroidota > Bacteroidia > Bacteroidales > Tenuifilaceae > Perlabentimonas. The sequence continues at coordinate 9,639 of CALGIR010000130.1, read as the reverse complement.
TAATTGTTCCAATTGATTTAAAATCATTTTGTTTTTCAAAATATGGAAGTACAGCATAAAAGCAATTGATTGCAGAGTCGGGCATACCCAATTTTGAGTAGTTATTTGCCAGCGCAGAGTACGACAGTGTTGCACGCTTTTCATCGCCAGCAGCTTTTGCCCATTGTATTGATTTTTGAAGTATTGAGATAGATAGGTCTACTTGCGAATTAATAAAGTAGCCAACACCAACAAAGTTTGCAAATGCCGCCATGGCTGCCGTATCCTTTTCAACCGTAGAGTGCTCTAACCCTGTTTTTGCCAATTGTATCGCTTTGTTGGTATTAGAATACATAAGCGAAATAATTGCACTCTGGTACACCCTATTACGCTCTAGGGGTGCAAGAGTATCAGCAGCAGCTAATTGAGTTTCAATATCTTGCGGATTGGATGTTTGGGCTTTAATCGCCTGAAATCCAATGAATACAATAAAAACACTTGCAACAAATCTACTCATTGCTTAATTTTTTAGGGTTATTTCCAATACGTATTACAGCAAAATTAAGTTTAATAATTACTCCAATTACATAACGAGCAAAATTTACTTCTATCAAGCACTTATTCCAATTAGTAAGCAATCATAATATGCTGTAAGCTAACTCAACCCTGACACAAAATTAAGCTATATAAGTTTTATCAAAAACCCCCTTTTGGGGGTAAAATCAAACCTAATATGCTCAATACCTTTGTTTCAGATTTAAATGCTAAAAAACAACCTAACTAAACTTTATCAAAATGAAAAAGACACTAACACTTATTGCTGTTCTTTGCAGTTTTTCCCTACTGGGAATTTCGCAAAACACCTTTAACAAAGGTGATAAGGTATTAAATGCAGGCATTGGTATTGGAAACGCCCTTTATACCGGAAGTGGCTATACCAGCAAAACTCCTCCTCTCTCATTATCGTTTGAAGTGGGGGTAGTGGATGAACTTTTTGATGAGAAAAGCTCACTGGGAATTGGCGGATATATTGGATACTCTGGAGCAAAATGGGAGTACTCTGGCTGGGGTTGGAAATACACCAACTTTGTTATAGGAGCAAGAGGAGTGGGGCACTACCAACTATTCGATAAGTTTGATACCTACACTGGTTTGATGCTTGGTTACGACATAGTTAACTCTAAGGAAATTGGGACAATACCTGGTATGGGCGGATACTCTGCTTCGGGCAGTAGTTTTATTTGGGCCTGGTTTGCCGGAGGGCGCTACTACTTTACAGACAGCTTTGGCGCTATGGCTGAACTTGGCTACGGTATATCATACCTTACCTTGGGCGTTTCATACAAATTTTAACATTCGCTAAAATTGTAAAATTATGAAAAAGTTAATTTTAGTTACAATCGCCTTGCTGTCACTACCAATAGCTTTTACCTCGTGTGAAAAAGAGGATGCTGTTCCTCCCCAAAATGATTACATCCTTATCAATGAGGACATCAATGTAGTTACAACTTGGACTGCAGATAAACTCTATGTAGTTGAGGGAACTGTTTCTATTGATGCAAATTTAACTATTCAGCCCGGAACTGTTATTAAATTTAAGGCAGATGCTGCTCTCCATTTTGGATACAATCAAAACACAACTGTAACGGCAAATGGTACACCTGATAAGCGGATTGTTTTCACTTCGTATAGCTCAATGCCAACGCCAGGCGCTTGGAATGGCTTATTGTTCTACAACAATACACTTGAAAACTCAAGTTTAACATACTGCGATATTGATTATGCTGGCGAATCGGGGTGGGAAGCGGTAGGTGTTTACTGTAAGTTAACCTTTAATAACAACCGCGTTCGTTTCTCAAAATCTGTAGCAATTAATCTTGACTCGGAAGGTGCGTTTGTTGCAATGAATGGCAATACTGTTGAGAATTGCGGTACTCATGCTGTTTCGTTGTATCCATATGCAATCCATACTTTGGGAACAAATAACACATTTATCTGTAAAGAAGGATACGGTATAATCATCCCAGAGTATGGCGAAGTAACCTCTACCCATGGCACAAGTTTAACCTGGCGGAAACAATCTGTACCCTATATATTCAACAGTACTGCTAGGGTTGAAACTAACCTTACCATACAACCCGGAACAATACTAAAATTTAATGCAGAAGCATATATTAGTTTTGGCTTTTATGCTACAAATACCGTAACTGCAATAGGAACAGCAAATGAGCCTATCGTTTTTACATCAAGCAATTTAACCCCAGCCGCTGGTGCTTGGAATGGCGTTGAGGTTTATAACAATACGACCTCTAACTCAAAGTTTGAATACTGTGAATTTAATTATGGAGCAAAGCATACTTACGATTTTAGCGCAGGATTATACATTAATGAGCTAAACGGATTAACTGTTAAGAATTGCAGCTTTAACCATTCAGCTAAATGGGGCATTTATTTAGATTATTGCACATTGTCAGCACAAAGTACTGGTAATACTTTTAATGCATGTGCTGCAGGAAATATTGGGACAAGTAATTAGGTGTGAGCAATTAACGAGAAAGAGGGAATCTGATTTGGATTCCCTTTTTTTATATAATACCCTAGAAATCTTATTAATATCGGATAATTGAAACTTGCTATTCCGAACACTCTGACTGGCAAAAACCTATATTGGGGTTCAATCTATTCTGACTGATTATATTACACAATGCAAACCCATTGCAAAAAAACTGTCTTTTAATCTTTTGCCCTTTTCAAATTAAACCCCAAACTCCATTCAATATAATCAGCTCTGCTAAAATTAGTTGCCTTAATGGCAATCCCTGCAAACAGTTGGTCGGACAAATAGTACCGTAAGCCAACCCGCTGATAAAATTGATTTTTAACAAATTTGCCTCCACTCAGCAGTTCGTACCCAACCCCAGCCTGTAACGCAAGCCGATTTACCCTAAACTGCCCGATAGGTGCAATTCCTAAAAACAGTTGGTTTTTAAACGGGGCCAATTCAACACTGTCTTCCTTCACGGTAATCCACCTATTTTCATCTATGCCCACATCTAGTCCAAGCCCATACCTAAATACTCCTCCACCCGGCTTTAGGTATCCCAAAGAAAGACTCTTAAGTGAAACACTCTTAATATTACGTGTAACAGTATGTTTTACAGACCTTTCACCTAGCACAATACCGATATAAAACTCTTCTGTAGGTGCATCCTGCTCGGGAGTTGGCACTGAATTAATTAAGTCTTCTCTTGCAATAAAGTCATACCGCAAACCTATAAACGGAGAGAAAAGGTTAATCCCAGAATTGGGATGCCTTAATGCGCCATTCGAAAAGTGGGTTGCCCTAACCCCCGCATTTAGGCTAAACTTCTTGCCCAAATACCACGAGTACCCTATTTTTAAATCGATAAATGCATTCATGTAAGAACCAATAGCTAGATTAAACGGATTCTCTAACTCATCGTATGGTTTCCAATTGGAGCTTAAGCCAAAGCCAAACTCGTAATCGAATGAGGATTTTAGCTTGCTTGAGAACGGCCCTCCAAAGAAAAAATAAAGTGCCGTTGGATGTCCAATTTCCTCTTTATGAGAAAACAGGCTATTAAAAAAGCCTATCCCATAGTAGGGTAACTTAAGATTATGGTGCCACTGCTTTGTCCCTTGTGTCTGCCAACCAACACGGGTGTCTGAGGCCGTAAAATCGCTAATAGGAATTCCTTTTTGATTTAATCCTCTTACAAAGTCGTTTGTTTTAAGTACTTCTCCCTGAGAGAATACATTCTCAATAAACAAACTATAATTTCGTTCTCTTTGGCTATATGCAACCGAAGCTATTCCAAGAATTAAAAATACTGCAATCAACTTTCTCACAATTCTATCCTAATTAGAATTTAACCCTACATCAAATTCAGTACCATTCCCAAATTGATTTTAAATAGCTGCCACTTTTTAATAAAAGAGACAAACTGACACAAAACGACCATCCCTTTAAGTTTTTGTGACCAGTTCCCCAAATGCTGCTGAGCTACCATTGTTTTTAATATCATTTACAACCGAAACAGGCAGTATTTACCGATTTTTAAAATACTCATTGATTAATGTTCTGCGTATTAATCCCAATTAAACCTTAACTTTAATATCTTCTTGCTGGTAGTTACGTAAATTTCACATAGCTTTATACTACTAACCTTAAAAATATTTCTTATGAAAAAGACATGTATCTTAATTCTTGCGCTTATTGCCTTTTCGTTAAGCGGTTTTTCACAGGTTGACAAAATTTTAGGGAAATGGAAAACTATTGACGATGAAGATGGCACGGCAAAATCTATCGTTTATATTTACAAAGCTACAAACGGTAAATATTACGGAAAAATAGAAACACTATTTAAAAACCCCGACAAACTATGCACAGAATGTGAAGGAGCGAATAAAAACAAACCTATTCTGGGAATGATTATCGTAAACGACTTGGAATTAAAAGGGGATGAGCTGGTGGGCGGTACAATACTTGACCCTAAGAACGGCAAAGTATACTATTGTTCTATGACTTACGATGCAAAAACTACTGACCTTAAAATACGCGGGTCATTGGATAAACGCGGCTGGATAGGCAGAACTCAAACATGGGTAAGAGATAAATAACTTCCCTATTCCGCCAATATGTTGATGAATGTAAAAAAATAAAACATCCCTGTTAACGGCGTTAACAGGGATGTTTCTTATACTGCATTACTACTTGTTTACCTCATCAAGAATGTCCTGTATATCATCCACACATTGACCACAAATAGTGCCTGCCGTAGTTTCATCCCCTACCTCTTCAACCGTTTTTAGTCCTTTTTCCTTGATTGCTTTCACAATCTCGCTTTCATAAATCTCATTACAATTGCAAATCAAATTATCCTTTTCCATTTTTACAAAGATTTAATTAAGGTTGAAAATTTTCATATCCTCATCAACGGTTGTAATGGTCTGTACTCCAAAATTTTCCTGAACTACTTTCAGAACATTAGGAGTCATAAAGCCAGGCAGCGTTGGCCCGATATGCGTATTTTTAATTCCCAAATAGAGTAGAGCCAAATGAACAATTATGGCTTTTTGCTCGTACCAAGCAATGTTGAAAACAATTGGAAGCTTATTGATATCGTCGAGATTTAACACCTCTTTTAGCTTAAGCGCAACAAGAGCCCATGAGTAGCTATCGTTGCATTGTCCGGCGTCTAAAACCCTTGGTATTCCATTAATATCGCCTAGCTGAAGCTTGTTGTAGCGATATTTTGCACAACCCGACGTAAGGATTACGGTATCCTTGGGTAGCTGCTTCGCAAATTCTGTATAGTACTCGCGGGTTTTCTGCCTTGCATCGCAACCCGACATTACAACAAGTTTTTTAATTGCGCCAGAATTTACGGCATCCAAAATTTTATCGGCAAGTGCCAGTACCTGATTGTGTGCAAACCCAATGGTGAGTTCGCCATTCTCAATGGCTGTAGGTGCTTTGCATGATTTGGCTAGTGCAATAATTTCCGAGAAATCTTTATGCCCATTGGCTAATTTCTTGTCAATTCTCTTCCACTCTGGCATTCCTGTAGCACCAGTTGTAAAAACTCTTTCGTTATATGTAGTCGATTTTCTTGGTGGAACAAGGCAGTTTGTAGTAAAAAGAATGGGACCATTAAATGTTTCAAACTCCTCAAGTTGCCTATGCCAGGCATTACCATAGTTTCCAACAAGATGTTTGTATTTTTTTAATGATGGATAAGCGTGAGCCGGCAGCATTTCGGAGTGGGTATAGATGTCTATGCCTTTACCTTCGGTTTGAATTAACAGCTGCTCTAGGTCTTTAAGGTCGTGCCCACTGATAAGGATACCTGGATTCTTTCCAACACCTATATTTACTTTTGAAATCTCTGGATTTCCGTAGGTTGAGGTATTTGCCTTATCGAGTATGGCCATTGCCTTAACACCGCATTCGCCGGTTTTCATTACCCAGTCTAACATACCGTTCAAGTCCATTGGTTTTGTAATCATAACCAATGTCTCTTCCATAAAATTATAAATATCCTGCTGCTCATAACCCAGATTAAAAGCATGCTCAACATAAGCCGAAACCCCTTTTATACCAAAAAGCACATATTGCTTCAGCGAACGAACATCCTCATTCGTGTCATAGGTAAGAGTGCCTACATGGTTTGCTTTCTCGTAATACTCTACGTCAGCTGATGCTTTCCAATTAATAGAATCATGGGTTTCAGTAATTTTAACTTTACCTTTCAATGCATCACGATAGCTGTTGCAATCTTTTATTGCTTTAAGAATTGAAATATCATCAAAGTTTGCATTGGTAATTGTCATAAACAGACAATTTGTAATATGCTTACTTTCAGCATTGGTATCAATTCCCTTCTTTCTTGCTTCAATTGTAGCATAGGAGAGACCCTGACATGCATACATCAGTAAATCCTGAAGATTTGCTGTCGGCTCCTTCTTTCCGCAAACTCCATTAATGGTACAGGCAATGTTTTTGGCCGTCTCTTGGCATTGATTACAGTACATACTCATATATTCTCAATTTTAGGGTTAATATATTCTTTTATTGTGTTTATGGCTAGCATAAGGGGATGCAGAATGAACAGGAGAATGGAGATAATTCGTCACCCCGTGTGTAAAGATAGTTTGAAGCATTAAAATATCCAAACCTCCCCGTCATTTTACTCTCCAATTCCATAACTCTGTAACCCTGCATTTACCAAATGAAAGTGCAAAACTATTTGGATACCACCTAACAGTAAACTATTTTCAAAAGGGAAGGGACGAGGGTATAAACTTGTACCTTCGTGTACAGATAATTTGTTTATCTTTGTTTCCAAATTCATTTTACTAATTTAATAAACGCTTTTATCAAACCAGAAATTATTATGGACAAACAACAGATACGTGAAACTATTGCCCGAAGAGCGGCTTTAGAACTAAATGATGGTGATTTGGTTAACCTTGGTATTGGTTTACCTACAGTTGTCCCTGAGTTTATTCCCAAAGGAGTAAATGTAATTCTACAGAGTGAAAACGGATTGATTGGCCTTGGCCCAACCCCTGCTCCTGGTAAAGAGGATAAAAACTTATCGAATGCGGGAGGTGGCTTTGTGTCGTTAACCGCAGGAGCGTCGTGCTTTGACACTGCTACCTCTTTTGGCATTATCCGCGGAGGCCATGTGGACGCAACAATTCTTGGTGCTCTTCAGGTTGATGAAAAAGGGAATCTTGCCAACTGGATGATTCCTGGAAAACTAACCCCAGGAATGGGCGGAGCAATGGATTTGCTTATAGGCGCAAAAAAAGTAATACTTGCCATGGAGCACACCGCTAAGGGAAGGCATAAAATTATGAAGGAGTGTAATCTCCCTTTAACAGCCGAAGGTCAGGTAAACCTCATTATTACAGAAATGGGTGTTATGGAGATTACCCCTGAGGGCATTGTTCTCAAAGAAATAAACCCAGAGTTTACTGTTGAAGAGGTACAAGCCGCTACAGATGCCAAACTAATTATTTCTGAAGATATTAAACCCATAAAAAAATAGAACTATGAGTAAAGTTTATATTGTTGCCGCTAAGCGAACAGCTGTTGGTAAATTCCTAGGAGCAATTGCTAATGTATCTGCAGCCGATTTAGCTTCCACCGTTATAAAAAACATTCTTGCCGAAACTAAAATAGACCCGTCAAAACTAGATGAGGTTATTGTTGGTAACATCCTAATGGCTGGTCAAAAGCAGGGTATTGCCCGTCAAGCTGCCGTTAATGCAGGTATTCCTGCTGAAGTTCCCGCTTATGGAGTGAATATGATTTGCGGAAGTGGCATGAAATCGATTATTAATGCGGTTTCGAGCATCAAGGCAGGAGAGGCAAACCTAATTCTTGCTGGGGGAACCGAGTCCATGTCAGGTGCAGGTTTTGTTCTACCGGGTTCCGTTCGCAATGGATACAAAATGGGTAATATTGCAGCCGTTGACCACATGGTAACCGATGGCCTAACCGATGCATTTGAAGGATACCACATGGGTATTACTGCCGAAAACATTGCTGACAAATATAATCTTACCCGCGAAGAGCAGGATGCATTTGCATACGCCTCACAGCAAAAAGCAGCTGCCGCAATTGATGCTGGTAGATTTAAAGAAGAAATTGTTCCCGTTGAAGTAGTTACCAGAAGAGAAACCACATTTTTTGATACCGACGAGTTTGTAAACCGCACCACTAACCCTGAAAAGTTAGCTAAGCTTCGTCCTGCATTTAAAAAGGACGGAACAGTTACAGCGGGTAATGCTTCTGGTATAAACGATGGAGCATCATTTGTTCTTGTTGCTTCTGAGGAGGCTGTGGCCAAATATGGCTTAACCCCATTGGCCGAGATTATTGCAAGTGGTCAAGGCGGTGTTGACCCCTCAATTATGGGGATGGGCCCCGTTCCGGCCATTGCAAATGCTCTGAAAAAGGCAGGCATGAAGCTAACCGATATTGAGGTACTTGAACTAAACGAGGCCTTTTCGGCCCAATCTCTTGGTGTTATCAAGCAACTTTGCCAAGACCACGGTGTAACCGCCGATTGGTTCACTAAAAATTGCAACCTAAATGGTGGAGCAATTGCCCTTGGTCACCCAATTGGTGCCTCAGGTAATCGCATTACCGTTAGCTTAATTCACGAAATGAAACGAAGTGGTAAATCCATCGGCATGGCATCGCTTTGCATTGGAGGAGGAATGGGAACGGCCCTTATCCTTAAAAAGGTTTAATAGCCATCAGTTCTAAATTAAAACATTTACTACTATGATAAAACAAGGAGATACTTACACCCATAAAGTGAAGTTTACGCAGGCTGATGTGGTAAAGTTTGCCGAGGTAACTCGCGATTTCAACCCAATCCATCTTGACCAAGAATACGCCTCCAAAACCATCTTTAAAAAACCTATTGTACATGGTTTCCTGTCTGGAGCAGTTTTCTCCATGGTTTTTGGTACTCTTTTCCCAGGAGAAGGAACCATCTACCTATCACAGGAGATGAAGTTCTTTGCTCCCGTTTTTGTTGATGTGCAATACGAGGCTCGCTTTGAGGTAATGGAAGTAAATACTGAAAAACATATCGGTATTATCAATTGCTCGCTGGTAAGTTCTGATGGAACCACTTGTATTAAAGGTACGGCCAAACTTAAACACGACAAGCAATTTGTTTAAACTAACCTAAACAAATATTATTAGAGCACCCATGTAATGCAATTTACACGATTAAACCGCATCACATGGGTGTTCCATTAAACCAACAACTTAACTAAAATACTTTCTCATGAAAAGACTCGATAAAAAAGTAGCCATCATAACAGGTGGCGCAGCAGGTATTGGTGCTGCTACCGCAGCAAGATTTGCTGCCGAGGGTGCAACTACCATTATTTGGGATTTAGATGATACTCGTGGTAATGAATTTGCCAAAGAACAAACAGCTGAAGGCAAAACTGTAGTTTTTGCTAAGGTTAATACAGCAAATTATGAGGAAATTGAAGCTGCAACCAAAGCTGTTATAGCAAAATACGGAAAGATTGATATACTGATAAATAATGCAGGAATTACCCGCGATAGCTCCTTAAAGAAAATGACCCCTGAGCTATGGCAAC
>CALGIR010000129.1 GCA_937915475.1 uncultured Bacteroidales bacterium | reverse complement strand
ACCAGCTGAGGCATTATCCTTTAGCTCAAGAGCACGGGTAAGTGCTAACCATCCCAAGGGTTTATAACCCACTGTACACCAGCTGGGTCGAACTTGGTGTTATTTTCAGCAAACTTAACCTTAGTAGTAGTGTCTGGTACATTGCTGATACAAACTAAAATTTTCATTGATTATTTTTTTAGTTGATAATTAAATCAGATTGAGAAATAACAAAAAAACAACAACGGAATAAGCACTCGCATTGTCTTAAAAGCTTACTTATCCCGTAATTCTCATCATTTTTCTTGAAAAATGAATCTACAAATATACTAAAAATGGGTAAAAGCAATAATTCCTTACGTTTTTATCTTTGTCATTTATCTTTAGTATATCATTATCAATCTAGTAATCACTTGTATAAACAATTAATCATCTGTTTAATAACTTGAATTGTTAGCCTGTTCAACAGTCAGTAACTTGTCAAAATAAGCGTGAGTTAGGATGCCCCGTTCGGCTCAGGCTGCGCCTGAGTCGGTGTATTACCTGTAGGCTCTGCCTGAATAGTATAACCATACAGTGGAATAACATCATCCTCTACGCATAATAGGCAAACCAAAAAAATACAGCATTAGCCTTATCAATTGAAGAAATAAAATAATACCTTATATTAGCATTTTAAATTGCCAAGCAGTTTTTGGATAAACCCTATAGTTTCATTATGGTAAAATATCGAATTGTTCAGATTGGTGCTGGTAATGTGGCAACCCATATATCAAAGGCTTTTCAGGAGGTTGGGCATAGTGTTGTACAGGTGGTTGGACGAGCTGAGGCAAACGCTAGGGCTTTGGCTAAAGAGGTAGGTGCAGCCTACACAATAACAATGAGCAATATAGATAAAACTGCTGACCTTTATATCATTTCAGTTCCCGATTCAGCCATTCCCAATGTACTATCAGCCTTACCTCAGCTTAGCGGCATTGTTGTTCACACCAGCGGAAGCACACCTGCTAGTGCCTTACAAAAGGTCTCAGAGAGTTATGGCGTTTTTTATCCATTTCAAACATTCTCTAAAGCCCGTAGTATTAGCCTAAAGGGAGTTCCCTTTTGCATCGAGGCTAGTGGCGCAGATGTGGTTTCTGCGCTTAGCCAAATAGCTGCATCAATTGGCGGTAAACCAGTCGAAATGGACTCAGAACAACGGCGATGGCTTCACCTTACGGGTGTTTTTGCCTGTAATTTTGTAAATCACATGTTTAGCATATCACAGGTCATTGCCCAAGAAAAGGGCTTAACCTTCGATATGCTTAAACCACTTATTCGCGAAACAGTAAGCAAAGCGCTAGAGGGCGGGCCAGAAAATAGCCAAACTGGTCCAGCAATTAGGGGCGATTCTGAAACCATTGAAAAGCATGTGGCCATGCTTAAAGATTTTGATACCGAGTGGAGGGATATATATAGGTTGCTTAGTTCGAGCATATGGAATACTGCACAAAATAATGATTGATTAACCATTACAATAACGATGAAGAATTTTAAAGAAAAATTGCATAGCGTTAAAGCATTTGCCTTTGATGTTGATGGCGTTTTTACCGACGGAACGGTAATTGTTCACCCCTCGGGTGAGCTGGTAAGAGCATCGAATACGCGAGATGGATATGCAGTTCACGAAGCAGTAAAACAGGGATTTCCTGTGGCAATTATTACCGGAGGGAAAAGCGAAGCCGTTCGTGAACGATTTAGGGGGCTGGGAGTAACCGACATCTATTTAGATGCAATGGATAAGGTAGATGCACTCGAAGATTTTAGATTTAAATACGGCCTCGAACTAGGCGAGATTGTTTATATGGGCGATGATATTCCCGATTACGAAGTGATGAAACGTGTTGGTTTTCCAACCTGTCCATCCGATGCAGCTACTGAGATTATTGCTATATCCACTTACATATCGAGCTACGCAGGGGGAAAAGGTTGTGTTAGGGATATCATTGAGCAAGTTCTCAAGCTAAAGGGCTTATGGCTTAATGGCGCAAACTACAAACAGTAAGAGTATGACTAAGAGTATTTTGCGGATTATTCGTTATCGTAACCTTATCATCGTTGCAGCAACAATGTATCTAATGCGTTTTTTTATCCTGCAACCCCTTCTTCAGCAAAAGGGAATGGATTTGAAGCTTTCAGAGGTTAACTTTTTATTGCTGACCTTGGCAACGGTTTTTATTACGGCAGCAGGATATGTTATTAATGATTATTTTGATACTCGCACCGATTTAGTAAACCGTCCGGCAACGGTAATTGTGGGTCGAACAATATCGCGGAGGGTTGCCATTTCGCTGCATTGGTTACTCAATGTTATTGGTGTTGCATTTGGCGTTATAGTCTCATTTGCAGTAGGAAAACCAATTCTGTCTTTGGTCTTTGTTTTAATACCAGGCCTACTTTGGTTCTATTCTACAACCTATAAACGGCAGTTCCTTTTGGGGAATATTATTGTGGCAATACTAACTGCAATGGTTCCGCTAATGCCTTTACTGTTCGAGTTACCAATGCTTTACGATACCTATTGGCAAACGCTTATCTTTAGCCCCTTTGTGTTTAATAATGTGATTTATTGGGTAGGGGGATATGCTGTTTTTGCCTTTTGGCTTACGCTATTCAGAGAGATTGTTAAAGATATTGAGGACTTTGAGGGTGATAGCGAATATGGCAGAAACACTTTGCCAATAGCACTTGGACTAAACACATCCCGTATAGTTGCTGCAGCAATACTATTTGTTACCATATTGCTTTTGGCATACTCCTTTGGTGCTTACCTAAATTTTTTGCCAAGCGGTCAGTTCGATTATTTTACTTTTATATACCTAATTATTGCATTGATAATTCCGTTGTTTTACATGGTTGTTCGCCTGTTAACGGCCGATTGCAAAGCGCACTATCACACGGTGAGTACACTCTCAAAGTGGGTTATGCTATTCGGTATTCTTTATGCTATACCTTTTGCGTTATTAATTAGGTAATAAATTCCTGCTAAACTTATAAGTTATGGGCAAAATTAAAAAAACCTCAATTTTTGATTGTTATGGTGGGCGAATAGGTTAATCACTTTTTGTAAAACTGTTGTTGATACAAGTTATAAGCCATTTATCAAATCATGGCTCTATGTATTGCAATTTATTAGTTTGTCAATCCGAAAAATATACTAATTTTGAGTTCCATTAAGGATTTGATATCAACTTGAACTGATAGAAAAGCATGAAGAAGTTTTTTTTACCGATATTCCTTTATATAATGCTTGGGTCAACAAGCCTTTTTGCACAGGAACAAACCAGTAAGGATTACCTCCTAAGGGCAAATTTAAAGCATGAGAACAAAGATTTTGACGGAGCCATAGCCGAGCTCAATAAGGCCATTGAACTCAATCCTCAAGACAAATATGCCTATGTTTTCCGTGGGGATGCTAGAGTAGAAATGGGCGATTTTCAAACAGCCCTTACCGATTATACAAAGGCTATCGAGATTGATAGTCGCTATGCAATTGCCTACTACTATAGAGCTAACCTAAGGGCAAAAATGCAAAAGCACAGTGATGCAGAACTGGATTACAATATGGTGCTTAAAATTGTTCCATTGTTCTCAATGGCATATAACCAGAGGGCAAAAACAAGAATTAAACTCGATGATTACAAAGGAGCTATATCCGATTTTACTAAAGCCATTGAGATTGACCCTAAATTTGTGGAAGCATACGTTAATCGTGGCGAAGCCCGAACTGATGTGCATGATTTTCAGGGGGCAATCCTCGATTTTAATCAGGCAATAATTATCGATCCCGATTTAGCTGATGCGTACTACTCGAGAGGATATACGAAAATACTTCTTGGGCAAAAGCAAAGCGGATGTAAGGATTTGGAAACGGCTCAGGAATTGGGTAAGGTTGAAACTCATTTCCTGATTAAAGAGTTTTGTAAAGAGAACGCACCCCCCAAAAAGCGGAGATGGTAGTAAGGTTTTTTATAGCAGTTCTTCTAATCTTTTCGTTTGAAGGTATTACTGCGCAATCGGTTCAGCAATACTTTTCGTATGGTCTCGAAAAACACAATTCTAAAGATTATGCAGGTGCAATTGCCGACTTTAGTATGGCGATTAGCCAAAATCCCGAGAACCCTACATTGTACTATTGCAGGGGCTTATCACGGCTTGAGTTAAAGAAGTATGATGAGGCTATTGCTGATTTCTCTCAAACAATTGATTTAAGCCCTTTCAACCATCAAGCTTTTTTCTATCGCGCAAAGGCTAAAGAGCAGAAGGGTAGCCTGATGGGCGCTATTACCGACTATACCGAGGTGCTAAAGATTGACCCTCAGCACTCCGAGAGCTATCTCCTAAGGGGGAAGGTAAAGTATTTGCAGGGTGACTATATTAATGCAATATCCGATTTTGATATCTTGCTTAAGATAGATAGTTTAAGCGTTAAAGGGTTATTCAATCGCTCCTTAGCCAAATATGCCATGCTTGATTTTGGTGGAACCATACTCGATCTTGACAAGCTGACTGAAATTGACCCTACTCATGATGAAGCCTACTATTACCGAGGCTTGGCCTTTATTCGTTCTGGAAAGTTAAATAATGGTTGCGCCGACTTGTATAAAGCCCAACAAATGGGTGATACTAGGGCAAACCAATGGCTGAAGGATAAATGTAATGTAGTCGATTAAAAGCGTTGTACGGTAAGATTGATGTTCCCATGGATGTTTTTAACCCTAAAAATATGGTCAATTAAACTTCCAAGGAAATTCAGGAGTTCTCCCTTTTCCTTTAACTTTACAATTGTTTTATTCAAAGTTATATAGCACATCAAAAGTGCTCAAATTATTAGATATGAAATTTGGAAAATATAAATTCTCTCCCGCTTTAATGCAGAACATTGCTAGTATGGGCTTTAGACGACCTACCGATATTCAGTATAAAGCAATTTTGCCAATACTAAATGGTGAAGATGTTATGGCCGTTGCCCAAACGGGCACAGGAAAAACAGCAGCCTTTGCCATTCCCATAGTAGAAATTTTTTCAACAAAACGAGCCAAAGTAGAGGCGTTTGCTCCCCGTTGTTTGGTTATGGTTCCAACCCACGAGTTGGCCATTCAGGTTTCAGCTGTTTTTAGAACATTGATGCAGGGCACAGGCCTTAGCAGTTTAGCTCTGTTTGGTGGTGTTGACCAAGAATTGCAGGTGAATACCCTAAAAAATGGGGTTGAAGTATTAGTGGCCACACCTGGCCGGATGTTCGACTTGGCTAGTCAGGACTACCTAAAGTTTCAGAATGTTGAGGTTTTGGTTCTCGATGAGGCAGACCATATGCTAGAGCTTGGTTTTATAACCGATATGGATCAGCTGTTTAGGAGAATACCAAGTAGAAGACAAACGCTATTCTTTTCGGCGACAATAGATCCAAAGATAAAGAACTTGGCCTATAACCTTGTTCGTCACGGGGTGCGGATTCACATTTCACCACACGATCCAATATCAAAAAACATTGATCATAGTGTTGCCTATATTGAGATGGATGATAAGCGTTTTTTTCTGGAGCATATTATAAAGGGGTATCCTGACAGTAAAATTCTGGTGTTTGTTCGCACAAAGGTGAGAGCAGAGCGAGTTCTGAAAGCTCTTGAACGGGTTGGACTTACAGGCCAGACCATACATAGCGATAAGGAGCAGAAGGAGCGAAGTCAGGTTATGGCTGATTTTAAAAGTGGGACTAACAAGGTGTTGGTTGCCACCGATATAAGTGCACGCGGCATTGATGTACCCAACGTAGATATTGTTGTTAACTACGATTTGCCCGAAGTTACTGAGAACTATGTGCATAGGGTTGGGCGAACGGGTAGGGGAGATAACAGAGGAATGGCCATATCATTCTGTAGCGATGAAGAGCGTGAAGTGCTAAAGCAGATTGAAGAATATTTGATTAAACCAATTGCAGTAGCACAAATCTCTAAGGATGAGTATGAGGCAACAATCGATTTTTCAGAATCGGCTGAGCATGATTGGCAATCCCTTATCGATGAGCAAAATGCCTTTGAGGCAAAGCAGAAACTTAAAACAAAACCAAAGGCAAAATCAAAGCGGAGGAAAAAAAAATAGTGTTAGCTTACCCTGTGATTTGATTTTAGCACTTGAGGGATTAGCATTGCCTTTATTCGGTTTTTATGCCATAAGCAGCCTTCAATAATGATAAAACCGCGCTATTGCTGTAAAATATTTTGAATAAAGTTTTCTGCTTCTTCAACCTCCATTCCCATATTCGAGATAAAAGCATTTAGCTGAATCATTATCTCTGAATTATCCATTATCTCTTGATCATCAAGATATCCGCTGGTATATAAATACTCTTCCAAATCACTAATCTTGTTACTACGGAATCCGGAAATTTCACTCCTTTTTAAGGCCTGGATTAACTTTTTCGGATTTCCATTTAGGGTTTCCAATTTATGAGTAACTACATCAATAAAACTATCAGAAACAGCATTAGAGTTTATTAGAACCTCTCTGTCGATAAACTTTGGGCGACCCTTGCGGTATAGCTCCAGATAGCGCTCCAGGAGCTTAATCTTACTGCTGATATTATTCCATAATGGTTCATCTAGCCCTGAAATTTTTCCGTTATTGCGGTAATAGCTGTCCAGCTGACCGAATTGTTTAATGTCTTTCTTAAGGCATTTATAGAGTACATTAACATCGCTAATTAGGTACCAAATAGAGAGTTCACTACAGCTCTGAATCAGAATATTAAATGGCTGTACACTCATCTCCTTTCCATACTCCTCGTAGCTTTTCCCATTGGGAGAAGGAGCCTTGTGCACAAGGGTTACCGATTCCGCATCGGGTTGTGGATAAGAGCTATTTGCTTCATCGCCGAGGGAAATAATCTGGTAATCAATATCTTTAGCCTGGTTCAAAAAGTGTTGCCACTTTCCAACCTCATCGGCTTGTGCCGTAAAATAAAAAACTTGACGCCCGTCTCGGCTAATCTCAATTAGAGCATCAATAATAGCTTTAGCTCGCTCATCATCGCTATTGGCAAGTAGTTCGTCGGCTAATAGGGGCAGCTTTACAGTGGTTTCCTGCGATTCAACAAAGGCCAACCTAACGGCAAGTAGTAATTGCACTCGTGTACCAGTGGAAATTTGCGATAGGTTAAGTCCATTCTTAAGAATCGTGTCATAAGCGATAAATGCTGGGTTCTCTTTCTCCTCTAGCCTTAACTCATACCTGCCGTTGGTAATTTTGTTGAGAATTTCATTGGCTCTACTAAAAACTGCGGGACGGTTTTGGTTCCGCGTTATGGTTTTAAGCTGATCAACAAGGATGCTTCCTGTAATGGATTGTAGGTTTTTTTGGTATAGCTGTTCAAGATTGTCTAACGTTTTGCCTTTTTCATCCAGTATATTTCCTAGTTCATGACCTTTCTTTTTATCCTGAATTAGGGTCTCAATCTCAGCAATCTCCCTATTTATAATTTCTAATTTACTCTCATCTTCCTTATTTTTATTCAGATATTCCTGTGCTTGATCAATGCTTAACCTCTCAATCTCCATTTCATTTTCGCTGTAAAGCGAATGATCTTTTAAATGAGTTTCCTTGTCAAGAAAAATCTTTTTTGCAGCGTAATATTCCTGATAAACCTCTTTATATTCTGCTAATGTGTTTACCAGTTTGATTACTTTATCCTTATCGCCCTCACCAATATTTATCCTAGCGTAAATAGTTTTTCGCCTATTTGAGGCTTTAGCTTGTTGGACCTCTTTTTCCTTAATTTGCTCTTCCCTTTGCTCAATAGTGTTTACGTTTTCTTTACGTGCCAATTCCTGTTTGTTGATCTCCAGAAAAGCTGCCCTTGCCTCCGAAGCATCGCCAACCCGATTAAAGTTACATTGAGCAAGGAGCACGTTGGTTTTTTCGAGCATATTTTCAAAAACCTGCTCTAGCTGATTTTTTTGGGCTTTATTCGATATCAATTCCACGTGAGCATCCTGCCAGTCCTTTACCTGTTTCAGAAACCAGTATAGGCTACTAAAATCTTTGGGGTTGGTTTTGAGAAATTCGGGGGCTATCTTTAATTTCTCTATCCACTCATCGCGTTGGCTATTTAGTTGATCTAAGCTCTCCTGTAATTTGCTAAGTTGCTCTTTGCAACCAGTTAATCTTTGCTTAAATTTCTCTGTCTCCCTAGCATCCTGTAAACTTTCCGTCAACTCATCAATTCGTTGGGCTACATTATCAATAGTCCATTGTGCAGGCGCTTTAAGCCCTGATTGCTCAAAGTCATGTTTTCTGATATTATTTGATACTCCACCATCCTTCTTCCTAATGGTAAAGGCGTACATCATCAATGCAACCATTAGAATAATTCCCAAAAGTCCGGGCCATCCAATAAAGTAGGTTGCAATTGCCGCAATAATGCCGATTACTGCGGTAATATAAACAATCCCGTTCGGAATGCCCTTTGTGCCAGTTTGCTCCTTTAGCCAGTTCCCCAGAGTTTTTATTCCATCTCTCAACGTTTCAGGGTTTGAATCGATATTTTTAGGTTCCTCAAGTTCTTTCTGTAAAGCATTTATTTCGGCCAACAAAAATTCCTTTTCGCCCAAAACCCGAAGGGCATCCTGTAGCATTTTATCCAGTCCGCTAACATCATCAAGGTTTAGGCCATCCCATTCAGAGGGATCTACAGAACTATCAATGTTTTTTAATGCTTGCGCAGTTCTCTCTTTTAATCCACTTATTACGGTGACTAAATCATTGTTTTTACGCTCAAGCTCTCTTAACTTTTCAATACGTTCTTCTAACTCAGTGATAGTTTGGTTTTGGATTCCATTCTCTGGAATCGTCAATGTTTTCAGTTGCCTTCTGCGCGCCTCAATATCCTCTTTAGTGCGCTTAATTGTTTCTGCTGTCTCGCTAATTTGATTTTCTAAATCATTAATTTCATCTACTTCATTACCAATTATATTTTCCATGGAATCTGGAAATTCTCCCATTGTGGTAGAGAGTTGTTCGTAGTTTAGCTTTGATCGAAGGTAATCAGCTACCTTTTCATAGAACTGACGCAGTTTCGATGCCTCTTGTGCTAATTTTTTATCTAAAAAAAGTTGTTCAAGTTTTTTTTCCTCTTTTTTGAGTTCCCTTTGTCCGTCTCTTATTTTTATGTATTTCTCTTCTGATTTTTCATATTCTTTGAATTCCGTAGAGGCCTTATTCCTTATGGTTGTTGAGTAGTTTAAACTATCTTTAGCCTTATCAAGGTCATAGCCTCCAATGGATTGCCTTAAAATTTCGCTTGCTAAATCTGCCTCATCCGTTTTTACAAGTTCGTGGAGTGCAAGCATATATCGTTTGTTGCCTTCTGCCGGAATTCCTCTAATCTCATCTTTTAAGCCATTTCGTTGTGTGCTGATGAAATTGGAATCAATATCGATTTCCCAATTCTCTTGGTCAAGTAGCACAGATCCTCTAGCTTTTAACCCAAGCGATTTTTCGTGCCATATAAGTTGCTGAATTACACGGGCGGTTGAACTTTTTCCAGAGCTATTGGGACCACTAATAATGTTTATGCTATTGCTAAACCCCTCAAATTTCTTTAATCCCGTAGGGAATCCTGGCATTTTGGATATGGAAAGCGCTTTAAGTACATAGGGTGTTTTTTTCATGACGATTGTTGCGTAATTAGTTCTCCAAGAAGGCGATTGCATTCATTTAGTATATATTGCTTTGGATTGGGTGAATTAATAATATTTTCATGTTTCTGTATTGGTTTGTAGGTGCCTGAGGTATTCATTGCATCAAAAGAGGACACCCATTTTTCTTGAATCCCTTCTATAAATTCCGAGTTTTCTCCGTTTTGGATAGCAAGTATTGCCTTAGCTAAAATTCCTACCGGAGAAGTTTGTTTTGCCAACTCTTCTAAGTTTTCAACTTTTGGTTTAATGTTCTCCGTTATTACCTTGCGAACTGATAGCTTGGTCTCTGTCTCAATTTCAGGGTTATAGTCTTTCGTTAGGGGTTCTATCCATTCCTCTAGCTTTTTAATGTCTCCATGCTGGCCTGTTAGCGTTATATCGTAGACTAAAAATGAAACGCTTTCTAATTCCTTAATTTTTGAGTTTGCGTCATTGTCTATACCCGAAACAATGCTCTTTAGAAGGCTTAACTTATCATCTGAACCAGTAATGTCAATTGATATATTTTCGTATCGTACTGGAGAAACAAGGGGTGCCATTTGAATGTTAATATCATCCTTTGCACTTACTGTCAGCAATAGGGGAGTGTGATTTCCTGTTTCTTTCGGACTAAGGGCATGGGGCGACCCCGGATAAAACACCTTAGGATTTCCTTCGTTTATGAAGTGATGTTTATGAATGTGACCCAGTATCCAAACATCAACTGGCTTATTCCTGAAACCATTGGAGTCTATTGGGGCGTATCTGCCATCTGGAGTGTCTACTTCACCATGCACAAGGCCTATTGTGGGGATATTGGGATCAAGGTTATCTATGCTAAAGCTCTTAAGCGGGTCTTCGCTTACGTAGCGATTTGGAAAAGACCATCCCACAAATTGTATCTTCTTTCCTTCTTTCGAAAAAGTTTTTAGTTCCCATTTTCCATTCATGCCCAAAAGGTGGACATTATCGTTTTTTTTAGTAGTTATTATTTGGGGTAAAACATCATAATCGTGATTTCCAGCTACCATATACACTGATATATTGGCAGCTTTTAGTTTTTCGAAGCCTGCTTGTAGTGGTCCAATGGCCTCAAAGTATCGGTTGTCTCGATCTATAATATCGCCAGTTAGGACAACTATATCTACTTGGTTGGAAATTGACCATTCTACAATTCGAATCCATGTGTTTTTTGTGGCACTTATCTCAGTGTTTTCTTGAATAGCGGAGGAACTTCTTCCAATATGGATATCTCCAGTTGCTATAATCTTTAAAGCCATGTTGGTTTAGTATTAGTTCTATAGAGTGATAATACCTGATTTTGTTTAAAAATACATTTTTTTTCGCATAGCCGTATAAACAGATAATTATATAATCTTTAAAGTTGAGTATTATTGCTTAAAATTTCAAATCTTTTAAATT
Source organism: uncultured Bacteroidales bacterium (assembly GCA_937915475.1). Lineage (GTDB taxonomy): Bacteria > Bacteroidota > Bacteroidia > Bacteroidales > Tenuifilaceae > Perlabentimonas. The sequence continues at coordinate 5,798 of CALGIR010000129.1, read as the reverse complement.
AGCCATACTTACGTATCCTTGACTAGTGAATAAACTCTTTAATAATTAGTGGGCTAGTAAACTAAAACATGAATTGGTAGAAAAAGTATAACCCTATAACGGACACTGTGGGTAATAGAGGGCTAAACCAGTATATTATGTAAATAAAGTTATCTGTTTTTCTATTGTATTGGCCAATTATTAATGCGTAGTTCGGAAACTATTTAGCGGCGTTACTCAAGGCTTGACTTAAAGTCAAACCTTGATTATAACCCGTTTAGCAAAGGCTTTTAGATTGAAGCAATCTTCAGGCTTAGTCTAAATATACACGTTGCTAAGCAATTGTATTGCGGTTTCCGTTTCCAGAGGAGTGGTATTATTTGAACTGCGTTATCCCTTTGGGCTTTTTATCCAAATAATTCCGGCCTTTACTCATATAAAGCGCTATAGAACCAAAAAGCCTTATCGGTAGTCCTTCAATTTACTTGCTGACTTATTAAGGGGCTATTGTTAAAAGATATCAAACTATATTTCATAAATTTGACAATTGGTGTAACCATTCAGTGTAAGCCAATTTAAAATATCATGTGTATAAGCTGCACAATTCTTTTTGTTACCCAGTTTGTTAAAGAATGTTAGCGTTAAAATGTAACCTATTTGTAAATAATAATATAAAACTTTTGTACGGATGAAAATCAAATTCCTTCTCACCTCAGCTAAGCTTGCCTTGCTTATTTTGATAAGTTTTTTAGTGTCATGCAAAGGCCAAAAGGATAAGCAACCCGATTCGAATATCTCTTACTCCGAAGAGTTGGCAAAGGAGATTAGCTTTGTTACCAGTGGGGATATCCATTTTGATGATGTAATACAGGTTGTTTTCAACGATGCCGTTGTTGAAGAGAGCGACGTGAACACATCACCAAAGGATGTCTTCACCTTTTCGCCAAGCCTAAAGGGGCAAGCAGTTTGGGTTAGCCAAAGCGTGCTCGAGTTTAAACCAGATAAACCTTTGCCTACCCGAGAAAGTTTTGATGGTAAGCTTGATCTTCAAAAATTATCATCGAAATTCAAAGAGATGGAGTTGGAAGGTTTAATCTTTAAAATAAATGTAGTTGGCAGAGATTTAGCCAACTACAAAGCATCCATTGATCTAAAAGATAGGAATAACCCAATTTTGATAGTTTATGGCGGGACCGTTTCATTTACTGAGAAAACCGACCTTGAAGCTGTTGAGAAAGCAGCATCAATTAAAGGCGATGCTACTGTAAAACTAATATGGAGCAAAATTGACGATAAAACCTTTAAATTCACAACAAGTGATATTGAGAGAACCAATAAAACCAAAAACTTTAAGGTTACCATCAATAAAAATCCTCTCGACCTCGAGTACAACTTTACCGAAACCTTTAAAGTATCGTCATTGGAGAAGATGGTGCCCAACGATTTTAGAAACGATGAGGCAGGTCGAAGCCCTCGCATACGGGTTAGTTTCTCCGATGAACTCGATATGGATCAAAATATTGAAGGGTTAATAAATGTAAGCCCATCGGTAAAGTTTGAGGTTAAAAAGTTAGGAAAGGCTGTTGTCCTCGACGGTAATTTCAAATTTGGTGAAGAGTATTCAGTTACTATAGAGAAGGGAATTAGAAGTCGCTGGGGGACAAAAACCGATGTGAAGACTACCCAGAAATTAAAGTTTTCTGATATTCAACCTCAACTCGAATTTGCATCCGATGGAATAATTTTGCCATCGTCAAACAAAAATAAAATTCAGTTCTATACCACAAACCTTAAACGTGTGCATCTACAGGTTAAAAAGGTTTATACTAAGCAAATAGGAACATTTATCCAATCGCAGCAGCTCACCAGTACTAAAACGCGCAACAAAACCTTTAACGACTCCTACTCAAGTGCTGTTGGTGTAATTGTAAAAAGTCAAACCATTGAATTAGGTGATAAGCAGAACGAATGGGTGCTAAATGAGTTTGACCTAACTGACTTGTTTAGCAAGTACGATGATGGGTTATTTCTACTCGGTATTAACTTTACTCCCGAGGACGTTAGCCTACCCATAAAGGGCGAAATCCTTGATTATATCTACGAGAAGGGTCAGATTTACAAACCAATATTCTTAAGCAATATCGGCATGACCGTTAAGGTGGCTGATAGTGAAACAAAAGTATTTGTTACTGATATTGTAACGGGTAAGCCATTATCATCTGTTAAAGTATCGCTACTTGATTGGGAAGGTGATGAAAGGACTAGTGGAGTGTCAAACAGTCAGGGTGTTGTATCTTTTAGCTCCGACTATTACTACTATTATATTAAGGCCGAGAAGGGTTCTCAGGTTTCAGTCCTAAACAAGAATGAAATGAGGTGGAGTACCTCTGGTTTTGATATTGGTGGAGTTAGAGAGAATCGTAGGCAGTCGAAGGGTTTTATATACACCGAGAGGGGGGTTTATCGCCCTGGCGATTCCATTAATGTTGGCTTTATTGTGCGTAACCACGATAATACATTCCCAGGCAACCACCCCGTAAGCATCTCGGTATCTGACCCGCAATATAATACCATATTTACGCAAACCACATCGGAAGCAATTGATGGACTTTACACATTTGGTTTTGCAACGGATGAAAATGCACCAACTGGGAACTACAATGTCAGAATAAATGCTGGGGGCTCGCAGTTTTACCACGATTTAAAAATTGAGACCGTTGTTGCCGAGCAGCTTAAGGTACAGATAAAGCCCCTTAAGAAGCAAGTTTTGTGGACAGATAAAAGCATCGATTTTGAGCTTAACGCCAGCTACCTATTTGGTGCACCAGCCGCAAACCTTAAATCGGAGGTGGTTATTGAGATTCATCCCTACACCATGCAATTTCCGAAATTCTCCGAATTCTTCTTTAGCCGCTCCGATGTTGAGTTTAAATCGTTTACCCAAAATGCGCTAAAAAAGAATCTTGATGCAGAGGGTAAGCTAACGGGTAGCTGGGTGATACCAACTTTAGGGACAGTGCCATCGGCACTAAAAGCGAAAATTATTGCTAAGGTAACTGAAAAGGGCGGGCAAACTAACGAAGGATGGAATATTGTTGATATGCACGTTTACCCCAATTACGTTGGCATAAAAGATCCAAGCGGTTACGGATACCATACAATTGGACAAGAGGTTAAATTCCCCGTTATGCTCACCGATGTTGGGGGTAAAAAACTATCGGGTAAACAGGTTGAATATCGCATTTACCGAAACGATAAGCAATGGTGGTACCAGTACGATAATCGTAGGAACTATCAACTTAAGTATAAGGAAGACAGCCAAACCTACCTTGAAGCCTCTGGTAGTGTGAGCATACAGGAAGGGCCTAGCTATATAGCCTTTACCCCCGCCGAGAATGGACACTACCTTATTGAGGTGAGCGATGGTGGGAGCGGGCATAGCGCATCAATTTTCTTTAGTGCATATCGTTACGGTGGAATACCTGCGGGCGATTTAAATGAGGGAACCCTTGCGTTAAAATCCGATAAGGATAAATACAAATCATCGGATAGGGCAAAAATTATGCTGCCAAATCCAAAGCAGGGAAATATTTTGGTTACTGTGGAAAAAGGAAGGGAAATTATTGACTGGTTCTGGGTTGACCCGAGTAATAGTAAGAACGATGAGCTAGTTATTGATGTTCCGCTTAGTAAGAAAATGCTCCCAAATGCCTACGTAACGGTATCGGTAATTCAACCGCACAATCAAACCCAAAACGATAGGCCAATTAGGATGTTTGGCATAATTCCAATTATGATTGAGGACTCGGATACAAGAATCGACTTCACCATTGAAACTGCCGAGAACCTTACACCCAACAAAGATTTTGAGGTTAAAATCAGCACCCAAAACCAAAAGCAAGCACACTTTACCATTGCTGTTGTGGATGAGGGATTACTGAGCCTAACCCAGTTCCGTACGCCCAACCCATGGAGAGAGTTTTATAAAAAGGTGGGGCTGTTTATTGAAACCTACGATGTATTCTCGCACATAATTAGCGCAAATAAAGGTGATGTTTTTCAAACATTCTCCATTGGGGGAGCCGACGATTTGGACTATCGCGAATCGCAGCTCGACTCTGTGGACGGTAAAAAACGATTCAAGCCCGTTTGTATGTTCAAAGGGCCACTTAGCACCGACGATAGGGGTAGGCCAACCGTTAAGTTTCACATGCCAAATTACAATGGTGCTGTTAGGGTTATGGTTGTAGGAACCAATAAGGGGAGTTTTGGTAGCGCCGAAAAAACAATACCCGTTCGCTCCGATATTATTATGCAGCCCAGCATACCACGCATCCTAAAACCGGGCGATGAGTTTACTTTGCCCGTAGCGATCTTTAGGATAAATCCTAAAATAACCAACGCACAGTTTACGCTTGGTACCGAAGGTCCTATTGAAGTGGTTGGCGACAAAATTATAAAGGTTGACTTTGGTCAAAACGATGAGGCCGATATTAAGTTTAAGGTTAGGGTAAAAGAAGCGGTTGGACAAGCAAAAATAGTCCTAACAGGCGTATCGGGCAGCACCGAGGTTAAAAGTGAAACCGATATTAAAGTAGTTCCTAGCTCGGTTAGGGTTTACGATAAATCCACCGAAAAAATTGAAAAGGGACAAACCCGGAGCATAAAAGTGCCAAAGGTTGGTCTAGATGGGACCAATAATGCTTCTCTGGATTTAAATATCTTCCCAAACATGGATTTCGACCATAGGCTCAAGTGGTTAATCAGGTATCCGTATGGTTGTATCGAACAAAGCACCTCAACTCTATTCCCTCAACTTTATCTTAAAAAAATGGGTTATTTCCAAAAAGATGAAATTGCCGAAATAGACCGTAACCTAAACGAAGGCATAAACAGGCTGCAAACATATATTGTTAGTAGCGGTGGATTTGCATACTGGCCAGGCAATACAACAGAGTGCGATTGGGGAACGAACTATGCAACCCATTTCATGATTGAGGCCAAAAAGTTAGGCTACTCCGTACCCGATTACATGTACAACGGTGCCATAAATAGGCTAAAATCAGCGGCAAGGAATCATAGCGGAAAGTTGACCACCCGCGTTAATCGTGCATTTGTGCTTGCGCTTGCTCAGCAGCAACCCATGGCTGAGATGAATCTACTTATGGAGAACGAGCTAAAGAATATGAACAGCGCCGAAAAATGGATGCTAGCTGCAGCTTATCACCTTGCAGGTGCAGAAAACATTCGCGACCAGATTCTCTCTAATACCGATACAGTAACGGAGGAGTATGAGCCATTCTCGTATAATTTTGGTTCAAAGTATAGGGATGATGCAATTATTCTTTACGCCGCTGTGCTTATGAATCAGTTAGAAACCGCTGAACTCATGGCCAAAGGTGTTGCAGCAAATCTATCGAGCCGTGAGTACCTAAGCACTCAAAGTTCTGGATATATGCTATTAGCCTTGGGCAAGTATTTTGATGTTTCTGGGATATCGGCTGCACAAGGGCAAATAATTAGCGGTACCGTAAAATTGGCCAATGGTCAAACCATTGACTTTAACCAGGCAGGAAGGATTACCATACCCATTAGGGATAACTTTGGGCAAGATATTCAGGTAACAATATCAAACTCAACTAAGGTTGATGTTGTTTATGCAAGCGTGGCGTGGAATGGGGTGCCGTTAAAGGATGGGAGTAAAGCCTTCGAAAATAATCTAAGCCTAAAGGTTAACTGGTACAATGAGGATGGCAATACCCTAAACCCACAATCGCTAAAGCAGGGCGCAACATTCTACGGAAGGTTTAGCGTTAAAA
>CALGIR010000128.1 GCA_937915475.1 uncultured Bacteroidales bacterium | reverse complement strand
CATACCGTCAGAAATTTAGCAATTTTTCTGCTCGGTTTTAATTGGGGCTAATATATGTCAGCATAATTTCATTAATACTATTTCCGTTTGGTATAAAGGAACTTATCTCCGACAGGAACAAGTTCTCGCCACAGGAGTATGCCGACTTTATGGTCACACGTAAAAATCACATTATCGATATGGTCCTGTCGTATATAAGGGTTTAGCATTTTTGTGGAAACATACGGGCAAGAAAGTTTTTTTAATTTCATACAAAAACCATACAGTTATGATCAGTAAAATTGTAAGTCTTATTGCATTTGTTGTGATGGTTGTTACGAACTACCTTGCAAATGCGCTTCCGTTAAACGGGAAAACCACTGGCGAGCTTTCAGTAGCGTACCCTAACCTTTTTGTGCCTGCTGGGATAACTTTTTCAATATGGGGAGTTATCTATTTGATGCTGTTAATATTTATTGTTTTACAGTTTTTTCAATCAAACTTAGATATTGTAAAAGCAATAGGATGGGTTTTTGCCATTAGCTGCCTTTTTAATGCACTGTGGATATTTGCTTGGCATTACCAAATGCTTCCCCTTTCATTGATTTTTATGCTGGGTTTGCTAGTTAGTCTTATCTACATTGGCATAAAGTTACAACCGTATTCACTAAGCATTACAAAGGCATCGTTTGGTATATACTTGGGCTGGGTATGCATTGCAACCATTGCCAATGTAACGGCCTTGCTGGTAAGCTATAAATGGGGTGGATGGGCATTGTTAGAGCAAACTTGGGCAATTATAATGATTACAGTTGGAGCGATAATAACATTGCTTGTTACGGTAAGGTTTTCCAACCCTTTTGTCGGAATTGCTGTAATCTGGGCTTTTCTTGGAATTGTTATTAAGCAAAAGGGAGCGCATCCCGCAATTGTTACAGCAGCAATTATTGGAATTGCAGTTGTTGGGGCAGTTACAATTCTGTCTTTTGTGAGGGCTAAAGGAATTGCTAGAGTGTGATTAAGTTTTTAGCTGATATTCTATAGGATACTAACAAAAAACCCAGCAAACATGGTTGGGTTTTTTGTTAGTCAGCTAGGGTTTAAATTTAGAGTCCCTTATGCACAGTTATTACAATAATTATTTCCTTTGTTTAATGATAGATTCCGTCATAAAACCTATTGCAACAACTATTGATAATCCTTGCTGAATTGTTTCTGTTGTGTTTAATCCATCTTTGGTGAGTTAAGCTAATTGAAGAGCAAGGTTAATCATTTCTTTAAATGAGTTCTGTCTATCTTCAGTTGAAATTGCTTGCTTTTTCAAAATATGGTCAGATACTGTTAAAATGGTTAGTGCTTTTTTCTTATATCTTGCTGCAATCGAGTACAGCGCTGCAGCTTCCATATCTACACCTAATACGCCATAGGTTTTCCAGCTTAAAAACGGATCTGCCAAATGGCTTTCTCCATAGAAAAAATCAGAAGTCAAAACCGACCCTGTGTGTACATTAAGCTTTTTTTCTTTTGCAACCTCCCAGGCTTTTTTCAATAATTCAAAATTAGCGGTTGGAGCAAAATCTAATCCGCCAAATCTAACTTTATTCATTCCAGAATCGGTGCAAGCTCCCATGGCTAATATGATATCCATGATATTCACATCATCTTGAATAGAACCACAAGACCCAACTCTAATCAACGTTTCCACACCATACTCCTCAATTAGCTCTGTAACGTATATGGATATAGAAGGCATGCCCATTCCTGTTCCTTGAACACTAACTCGTTTCCCGTTGTAATTGCCTGTATAGCCCAACATGCCTCTCACTTCGTTATAGCATACAATATCTGTTAAAAACGTTTCTGCTATAAATTTTGCCCTTTTGGGGTCTCCTGGGAGAAGCACGAAGTCTGCTATATCTCCTTTTTTTGCGCTGTTATGTACACTCATATTCAGTTTTTTTCTATTTATATTGAAATATGTTTTTACCGCTCATTAATGTTAGGCCAGCTTCATTTTTTTAAAGGATTAATTTAAAAGCGAAGCCAGATTATCAAAATGAGCAACTTTTCCACTATTGCTGTTTCCGTTTTTATTCAAATAGCTTATTTGATTGGTCAATAAATGTATCCCATCGTTTATTTAGCTCATTAAGTGCAATCTGTTTTTCTCCTTCAGTCAATGTGGAGTATTGAATTGAATTGAAAACCAGTTTTTTAAGGGCACTTAAATCCAGTTCCCATGCCATAAATACGCTCCAAAAGTCGTACCCAAGGCCTTCGTACCCAAAAACTCCAGGGTCATCACTACTAATGGAGCATTGTACACCATGCCTTAACAATATCTTTCCCGGATGATTTCTTAAATCGTTGACATAGCCTAATATTTGGTTGCTAAGTGGATTTATCTCTACTAAATTATCCTTCTCTTTTATTTCTTTAATTAGCTCTGGAAATAAAACTAAATTAAGGCCATGCCCAATTCTATAATTATTTAATAATGGAATGTCAAAAAGGTTTTTATTGTTTTTCGAATTGCTCTCTCCTGCATGAAGAAAGAGAGGAAGTTCAAAACCATATACCTTTTCTAAAGAATCTAGCTGCAACCAATTATCACGATAGTAACTGAGACTGTTAAGGGCATCTTCCTCTGCCACCAAATCAAAACCCGTAATCAGGTCAGGGTGCAATTGCTTTAATTGGAAAGCTTTTTCAATTTCCTTCCCTACACTTTCATTGTCGAAAAATTTAAAGCTTGAATAGATGAGCTTTAGGGTGAACATGGGGTCAACCTTTTGAACCTCCATCAAAGCATCTCTTAAGTCCTTAATTATAGTCTCATTATAGTATTTATTGCCCTCAAGGTCATATAAATCGCCAAAAATGAATCTAATTTCGAGATGTTGAATATTATCATCCAACATATCTAAAAAGGCTTTCTTATAGTACTCTTTAAAAAATGGTCGGTAGGAAAGTAGATGATTGATTCTATCAAATCTTTTTTCAAACTCACCCCAAATATCCATATGTCCTGAAATGGTTAGCCTTTCGAGGATAAGTAGCTTGTATAGTTCATCTTCAAAGCCTGGATTAGACTTTATTTTTCCACTAAGGCTAACAAACCCTTTAGGAACTTGATCCTTTTGAAAAATGCCCAGCTGACCATAAGTGAACGAAGCATTGTCTTTGTGTGTATAAACATAACACTCATCATATTCTTTAGCATGTGCAATAATCCATTTTGCATCTGTTATACCTCCGCTATGTGAATGGAGAAGTCCTCCCTTTGGCATTAGTGAAAATATTTTGTAAAGTTTGGAAGTATCTATTGCTGGTCTTAGTTCATAAAAAGATTTATTGAAGACAGACTGTTGGTTCTGGTTCATGCTCTCGATAAACGAATCTCTTAAGTCTGATAGATTCTTGTCCAAAATTACTTCTGATTCAGATAAATGGATATCAGAATCAAAGGAAATATCATTATTTGCACTAACTAAATTATTCCAAGCCTTATCATAAGCAGCGTGGTTGTTTTTAGAGTCAACAGCTTCGTTTTTACAAGCAATAAGCACTAAAAACGAAAGGATAATATATAAGTTCTTTGTTTTTAACATAGTTTTTGTATTTGAAAATTATAGGGCTTTGTTTTGGGTTAAGGGTGTGAGCTTTATAGCTGCAAATGGTACAACTTTTATAATTAATGTGTTTGCTTTTTTTGTGAGTTATTTTACCAAAACGCCTGGTGTTTGTTTGGAGAATTTTGTCCGTTTACGCCTATATGTACACGATAGTGCTCGTATGCGACCTATTATCGAATTCTGGTGTGCCATTGACAAATATACTAGATTTTTCTAAATTTTACCTTTCTGTCTTTAAGTTTTGTTTTTATGGGTTTGTGGCTTAGTCTAAAGCGTTTCGAATTAAGCACCTAATTCTTTGTGTTTAGTAATATTGATAGTCTAATCAGTATTATTTGTTATTTAAGCTGTTCTCATCTTGGTTAGATGCAACTTTGCCTTGGAATGGTAAAAAATGGGTCAAGTGTTTTTGACTCTGCTCTTTCCTGTTCTAAGAATTCGACTGTCTCTTTTTTAGTTTCACTAGCATCCGAAAGTTTTTAAGAATTACCTAAAAACCCTCTATATCCCTT
>CALGIR010000127.1 GCA_937915475.1 uncultured Bacteroidales bacterium | reverse complement strand
ATCTGTGTTATCTGCGTTCAAATCTTTATGCTGTTTTTCGGAACACGGATGACGCTGATTGGACTGATTAACGCTGCTTTTTATTAGACTTCTTTATCAGTGATCATCTGTTAAATCTGTGTTATCTGCGTTCAAGTTGTTTATTGCCGCTTATGGAACACTGATGACACTGATTAAACTGATTTACGCTGTTTGTTTGTATCACTGTGCTCTGCCTTGAGCTTGTCGAAAGGTTTCTCGGTGTTTAACACAGTGTTACACTGTGCAACTTTTTGTTCGCTGATTACTCAGATGAACACAGATTGAGGTAGTTTAGAATTTGTGGAAATCTGTGAAATCTGTGGATAAATCGTGGTACACTGATTAAACAGCTGACCTTACCTCATCAATAATTTGTGCCGCTTTGGGTTTGGGTATTGATGTTTGCTCTGCAACCCTAAGCAAATCATCTACCTGGGGTTTGCCATTCCCCGCCACACTGGTGGTATGCTCATCGCCTATGCCATTGCTTGGGAGGATATCGTAAGCTGGGGAGCATTGCCACTGTTTGCTAGTATAGATAAATGAAAAATTCTTAGCATGATCGTCCTTGTTGCCAATTAGCACGTTAAATACCATAAGGCGAAACATCTTTTCAACCTCATTCTCATCCCTTGTCAACGCTCTAGTTGCTTTGATTAGCTCAGTATAGTCGAGCGAGGGCAACCGAAAGTCGGCATGCAGTAATCCAGCAGCAGATAGTACGTGCGCCCTTTGATTATTAACAATATCAAACCGTTTAACGCCAAAGAATTTACCCTCAAAAAGTTTGGTTTCGGGCATTTGTAATCCAGCCTTTTTGGCAAGAAGAGAGTGTTGGTATTCAACTGTACCAATATCTTTAGAGTCTGTTGAAGAAGGGAATTTCACAAGCCAATGCTCGTAATTGTGCTTAATCATAACTTTTGGTCGGGCACCAGCCGATGAGCCTGCCATAAACCATAGCTTTTCCAGCTCACTAGTATACTCCTCTTCACCAAGGATTTTTTCAACCTCAACGGCAATGGTGTTTAAATCATTTGAACCTATTGGGCTTACTAGGCTAAACTCTGGTTCATAGCATAGGGCTCCCATTCCATTACTGCCTACAATGGCGAGCCTTTGAATCAAGTTTAATGATGCGGGATTAACTTGATATTTTTTGAGCAGCCTGTCGAGCAGTAAGTTACCCCAACCATCGGGCAAGCTATCGGCAAATACTCCAAAATTACCATTAAAAGGGTGCTGTTTTGCAGTGAAAACTCCTGGCTTAAGGGGTAAAAAGAAGGGTGATATGGAGTAACCTTTGGCAAGCCAATGCTCATTGTACTCAAATGCCGCCATGCCATTGGGAGTGATTGCAATCCTACCCACTAAATCGGTATTCAACCTAACGGTAACTATATCAATATCCCTAATCCTTATCATTCCTTGCTCGTTGGCGTTTTTTTACCTTTTGGTGTTTTACAACCTCATCAATGGAACTGTACTTAGTGTGGGCAAATAGGTTTGTAAAATCATCAACGGCGTTAAGGGTAATTGCAATTCGAAGGAGGTTTTGTAGTGATATTAACCCTGTTGTCTCAAATCTTTTAATGGATCCAAGGCTAACACCTGTTTTTTCGGCTAGCTGTTGCTGGGTAATGTTCAGTGCCAACCTAAGCTGCTTGGCTCTAGCTGCAATATCTTTGGCCACATTATCGGGATTGTATTTATCTAATATGTTGTGTATATCGGTCAATATATTGGCTGTTAACTAGGTTAAAGTGGGTTTATGGTTAATATGTTGGCTTTTAATTGTGTGTTTTTGTTGGAACACTGATGTTTATGGAACACTGATGACACTGATTAGACTGATTTACGCTGTTTTTTATTAAACTTCTTTATCAGTGATCATCTGTTAAATCTGTGTTATCTGCGTTCAAGTTGTTTATTGCCGCTTATGGAACACTGATGACACTGATTAGACTGATTTACGCTGTTTCTTTTTTTCTGTGAGTATCTGTTGCATCTGTGTTATCTGTGTTCAAATCTTTTCTTGTCACTTATGGAACACGGATGACGCTGATTGGACTGATTAACGCTGTTTTTTGTTAAACTTCTTTATCAGTGATCATCTGTTAAATCTGTGTTATCTGCGTTCAAATGTTACCCAAAGAACTTTTTCAGAAAACCTTTAACTTTAAACCCATTCTCCTCATCGGTATAGTACCCCTGCCCATTACCATTATTGTATCCATACCCATAGTTGTAGCCATATCCGTATCCATAGTTATACCCGTATCCATAACCCCTTGGCTTTTTAAAGTCGTTGAGCAGCAGTGACATATTATTTATGGTTTTAGATTTTGATAGGTCCTCAACCAAATCCAGAACATTCCTTGAGGTAAACCTGTGCCTTAGCACAAATAGGGTGGTATCGGAAAGAAATGTTCTGGATTTGGTTGAGGAC
>CALGIR010000126.1 GCA_937915475.1 uncultured Bacteroidales bacterium | reverse complement strand
TGCTGTAGAACGCAAATGTGAACTTTTATCATAAAAAAACAATTATCATGAAATTGAAGAGGAAATATTTGGTGGTGGCAGTGTTGCTACTCACAGTAGCATCAGTATTTGGGTCATGTAGCCGCAAAGTTTGCCCTGCTTATAGTAGCAACCAAGTTAATCAAATTCAGAACAACGGATAGGCCTTTACTTTTCGTTTTTCCTGCTTTCTTAAAGTTCATTTTTAAAAGATGATATTTTGAGAAGGTTTTTTTTTGCCCAAACTCAAGCAATAGACTGCATATCTATCATCCATCCAATGGTTTTAAATTAGGCACCTTATCGTTTGTCAATAAGTAAGTTATCTCAGAGATTATCCTTAGTCCTTTAAAACAGGTTAGCGTTTTACACACTAGGTTTTGAGTGTTATTTTAAATCTGTTAAATATCTTTTACCCAAACCAGTTTGGGTGCAACACCATAAACACACCTTATGTTTGGCAAAAAGGTGGCTATTTCGTAATTTGGTCGCATAAAACTTAAAGTACAGATAAAAATGGATTCTACTCAAAAACAACTTAGTGATGCCTCCATAATTGCACTTAGAGATTGCATGGGGCTTAAAAACGATGAAACCCTTTTGATTGTAACCGATGAGATTAAGCGTGACATCGGAATTGCACTTCACGAGGCGGGCAAAGGCATAGCAAAAGAGTCGATGCTTATCGAAATAAAATCGGGAGAAATTAACGGACAAGAGCCCCCTGCGGCCGTTGCCGAAATGATGAAAAGGGTTGACGTGGTTGTATGTCCAACCACAAAATCGCTTACCCATACCGATGCGCGGAGGAATGCAGTAAAAGAAGGCGTAAGGGTTGGTACAATGCCTGGCATTACAGTGGATGCCATGGCTCGTTGCCTTAGCGCAGATTACGACAGAATAATCTCACTAACCGATTTTATTGCCGATAAAATGGAGGGGATTAGCACCATACGTGTGGTTACCGAAAAGGGAACCGATGTTACCATGCCCGTTAAGGATAGGATGATTCTTAGGAGTAAAGGTGTGCTTCGGAATAAGGGCGAAAGCGGAAACTTACCCTCTGGCGAGGTTTATCTTGCTCCATGGGAAGATAAAACCAACGGTAGGGTAGTTGTTGATGGTTCCATGGCCGGTATAGGTATGATTAAACAGCCCATTGTTATTGATATTGTTGATGGATATGCCGAAAGTATTACGGGCGGGCCACAGGCCGACGAGTTGGCCAAGATGCTCGATAAACCAGGGAGGGATGCTAGAGCCGTTGCCGAATTTGGCATTGGTACAAACTATAAAGCCAAACTCACCGGACTTATCCTCGAGGATGAAAAAGTGTTTGGCACAATCCACATAGCCTTTGGCAATAATATCTCCATGGGCGGAAGAATTTCAGTGAGTAGCCACTTAGACGGTTTGGTTACCGAACCCGATGTTTATTTCGATGATGGGCTCATCATGCAAAAGGGTAAACTTATTGGTTTTGAGGAATAGTAAAAACAAAACCAGTAATTATGCTACTTAAAGATGCATTAAAGGGCAAAACTCTGATATTAGCCTCAAAATCACCACGCAGACAACAGCTGCTGGGCGAACTGGGTTTACCCTTTGAGGTTAGGACCAACGGAGAGGGCAACGAAACATTCCCCGCCGATTTGCCCTTTGAGCAAATCCCAGAGTATCTTGCTATTAAAAAAGCCGAACCATATAGGCATTCTTTAAGGCCAAATGAGATTCTGATAACCTCAGATACAATTGTTTGGGCAAACAGTAAGGTTTTAGGCAAACCCGTCGATAGGCAGAATGCCCTCGAGATGCTGGGTCAACTCTCGGGCAATAAGCACTCTGTGATTACAGGTGTAGCATTGGTTTATGGAGATCAAGTGCGCACATTTTCTGCAATTACGGAAGTGTTTTTTAGGCCTTTTGCCTTGGATGAAATAGAGTACTATGTTGATAATTATAAGCCCTACGACAAAGCGGGTGCCTATGGCATTCAGGAGTGGATTGGCTATGTAGCAGTTGAACGGATTGAGGGCTCGTATTTCAACGTAATGGGATTGCCTATTCAGAGGCTATACTCCGAGTTGTTGGCGTTTTTAAAGGATGCTTAGCTATATGTTGAGCAATTAATTTACTTGTATTCGGATATTAGGTTCAATGTTTCAATCAATCATCAGCTCAAGAATTCCTCAATGCATTTACAGCTAAACCAAATGTCAGAATTTCAATCAGAATAATATGTACGTAATTAGTAACCAATAAATTATAAAAGAATGAAACGACTCATACTTTTTACACTTGCTATCATTCTATTTGTTCCCTTCGGTGTAATTGCCGATCAGGGGATGTGGCTTCCCATGCTAATTGGGAAGTACAATATAGAGGACATGCAAAGCAAAGGATTTAAGCTAACAGCTGAGGATGTGTACAGCATAAATCAACCAAGCATAAAAGATGCAATTGTAATATTTGGAAGAGGTTGTACAGGCGAACTCATTTCACCAGAAGGATTGCTCATTACAAACCATCATTGCGGATACGGTGTAATACAGAGCCACTCATCGGTTGAGTACGATTACCTTACCCATGGTTTTTGGGCCATGACACGCCAGGAGGAACTTCCTAACCCAGGGCTCACGGTTCGCTTTCTTGTGCGAATGGACGATGTAACCGAAAGGGTTCTATCGGCTATTCCCGAGGGTGCTGATGAGCTAGTTCGCGACTCCATTGTAGGCATTGTTGGCGATAAAATTGTTGAAGAGGCTACCGGCGATAATCACTACACTGCAAGGGTGATGCCAATGTTCTATGGTAACCAGTATTTCCTATTTATTTATGAGGAGTTTTTAGATGTTAGGTTGGTTGGTGCGCCCCCATCGGATATTGGTAAGTTTGGTGGCGACACCGATAACTGGATGTGGCCTCGCCATACCGGCGACTTCTCGCTTTTTCGCATCTATGCAGATAAGGATAATAATCCCGCAGCCTATTCGCCCGATAATGTTCCTTACACGCCCAAGCGCTTTCTGCCAATATCCCTAAAAGGAGTTAATCCTGGCGATTTTACCATGGTGTATGGTTATCCAGGTAGTACGCAGCAGTTTATTACGTCTCAGGCTGTTGCCCATGTGGTTGATGATTTAAACCCGCTAAATATATCGCTTCGCGACGCGAGGCTAAAGGTTATGGAACAGCATATGCACCAAAACGATACTGTTCGGATTAAGTATGCAAGCAAGCAGGCAGGTGTTGCCAATGCATGGAAAAAGTGGATTGGTGAGCGGAACGGGTTAATTAGGTTAGATGCCATAGAGAAGAAGCAGCAGCTTGAGAGAAATTTTGAGGAGTGGGTTAATGAATCTCCAACCCGAAAGATGGAGTATGGCCACCTTCTAAATAGTTTTGATGAACTTTATGCCGAGCGAAAGCCATTATCAATTGCCGCTAGCTTAAGCCGAGAAGCTTTTTATGCAGTAGAACTATTGCAGCTGGTTAGGCAGTTTGGTGGTGTGCTTAATAATGTTGATAATTCTAATTTGAGTGAAGAGCAATACAGTAGGCTAATAGGTTATACAAGAAATTTTTATAAAAATTACCATAGACCAATTGATGTTGAGATATTCACCACAATGATGAGCCAGCTGAGCGAAATTTTGCCTCCTGAATTAACTCCCTTGGCGTTAGAGGAATTAAAACCAGAGAGCAGTGATGATTGGTATGCCATTGCTCTAGGAGTATACTCTCAATCAGTTTTTGCCGATAGCACTGCGCTTATCTCTATGCTTGCCGATGGTACAAGCAGCAGGATTAATGTACTGCAGAACGATATTCTGTACAGGTTAAACCATCAGTTCGACAGTATTTATCGCACGAGCGTGTATCCTGGCTTAAGCGACATAAATAGCAAACTGGACTTGCTGTACAGAACGTATGTAAAAGGATTAATGCAGATGAACCCTAATGCTGTTTACTATCCCGATGCTAACTTTACGCTAAGGGTTACCTACGGCAAAATAGAGGGGTATTTCCCAAGCGATGCCAAGGAGTATATGCACCAAGCAACTTTGGATGGTATTGCCGAGAAATCAAGACTGGATGTTTACGACTATACCGTTCCCCAGCGTTTACTCGATCTTTACGAAACAAAGGATTATGGCAAATGGGAGGTAAACGGAACCATACCCGTAACGTTCTTGGCATCGAACCACACCTCAGGTGGCAACTCCGGTAGCCCAGTTATTAATGCCGAAGGGCATTTGGTAGGGGTTAACTTCGATAGGGTTTGGGAAGGAACCATGAGCGATATTATGTTCGACCCCGACATGTGCCGTAATATTAGTATTGACATTCGTTATGCCCTTTTTATAATCGATAAGTATGCATCAGCAGGCCACTTGTTAGAGGAAATGACGCTTATAGAGTAACTATATTTTAATTATACCAGTTTATTCAATTGGGCAGCCAAATTTTGGCTGCCTTTTTTCATAGTTCAGAAAATTAAAGATTAATAATTTCCTGCCCAAATAAATTAGACCACTATAGTATGAACGAGAAAATAAATTACCTCCAAATATCCTCTAATGAAGTATTAAGGGAATGGAATATGGTTGCTAATATATGGTGCAAGAAATACAACTTAGTAGCAAACTAGGAAACTTAGTGTCTATTTTGTAGCTTTGTTAGAGTGAAATAGGAAACGTTTTAATTCCCTACATTTTACGTATTCCTTATCCGTTGCAAACCTTTATACTAAAACAGGAATTACCCAATAATATAGGATTATGGAAATAAAACAGGACTTAAAACTAGCGGTTATAATTGACGCCGACAATGTACCATCTGCAAATGTGAAAGGAATGATGGAAGAAATTGCAAAGTATGGCGTCCCGACTTTCAAAAGGATATATGGCGACTGGACAAAACCCAATTTAGGCGGCTGGAAAAGCGTACTGCTAGAAAATGCTATCTCGCCAATTCAGCAGTTTGGATATACTACCGGTAAGAACTCAACCGATTCTGCCATGATAATAGATGCAATGGATATTCTATATACTGGTAAAGTGGATGGGTTTTGTATTGTATCCAGCGATAGCGATTTTACAAAACTGGCAACTAGGCTCAGGGAATCGGGGATGAAGATATTTGGGTTTGGGGAGAGAAAAACGCCAAAGCCATTTATTGTTGCATGTGATAAGTTTATATATCTCGAAATTTTAAAGAGACCCACAGTATCCGATTCTGCTAAAAATCAACCCCAAGTTAGCACCCATAAAGCCGAACAAGATAATGTACAGAAGATTGACAAGAAGATTATTAACCTAATATCTGTCACGGTTGACGATGTTGCTGACGAGGATGGATGGGCTTTTTTGGGAGATGTAGGTAATTTGCTGATTAAGAAAAGACCAGATTTTGACCCACGAAATTATGGCTTTGCAAAGCTCACCCCATTGATTAAATCATTAAAGGCTAATTTTGACATTGATGAACGGGTAACAGAAAGAGCATCGATAAAACTTGTTTATATTAAGACAAAAAAGTAAATATTTACCATAAGTATTACCCAGAACCACAAGTAAAATAACATGCAGGGGAAGAAGTAAATTTCTACTCCTTTTTGTCATTTACTGCTTGTACATAATAGATAAATTGGCCGAATAAAATAATTCAAAAATCATGAAAATAGCAATAATTGGAACTGGAGGCGTTGGAGGATACTTTGGTGCTAATTTAGTCAGGGCAGGGTTTGATGTAACATTTTTAGCAAGAGGAGAGCATTTAAAAGTAATGCTAGATAAAGGATTGAGGATAAGGAGTATTCTGGGTGATTTTGAGGTTAAAGATTTAAAGGCAACGGATAAAATAACAGATATTCAACACCCTGACCTATTAATAATAGGTGTAAAAGCGTGGCAAATAAAGGATATCCGCAATGATTTAAAAAAGATTATACATGCAGATAGCTTGATTTTGCCCCTTCAGAATGGAGTTTTAGCGGCTGAGGAGTTATCAGAAACAATTGATAAGAAAAATATTTTAGGGGGATTGTGTAGGATAATTAGTAAGATAGAATCACCAGGCGTGATTAATCATTTTGGAGTTACCCCAACTATTGTTTTTGGAGAGGTTAGCAGCCCTAGAACTGAACGGATAGTTCAAATTCAAAAGATTTTTGAAGAGGCTGGGATTGATTCTAAAATATCCGATGACATCAATGTTGAGCTGTGGAAAAAATTTATTTCCATTTGCGTAAGCGGTTTACTAGCTGTTACAAAAACAACATATGGAGAGTTAAGAGGACTGAAGCCAACAAGGGAGCTAATGATAAATTTAATCACAGAGGTTTATTTGCTCTCCCAAAAGATTGGTGTTAAAATTGAATCAGATTTTGTTGAAAAGACAGTCTCTTTTATCGATACATATCCTTACGATTCAACATCTTCATTAACAAGGGATGTATGGGAAGGCAAACCATCGGAAATTGATTATCAAAACGGAACCGTAGTCCGATTAGGAGGAAAACATGGAATCGATACGCCTATTAATAGTTTCGTTTATAACTGTATATTACCCCGCGAATTAAAGGCAAGAGGCTTGGAGATAAAAGCCTACAATGCATAACACATGGTTTAGGGTATGTGGGATGGTCTTAGCTTCGGAGGGTTTTCCTAAGTTAACTCTCAGTATTTTGCATATCCTAAACAGACTATAAAAACTTCTAACCATGTCTACTAATTGTCCCCTTTGTAATAATTTTGGTTCTTTGTATTATAGTAAAGATAGCCGCAAGTACTATCAGTGTTTAAGTTGCTCATTAGTATTTATGGATCCCTTAAGTTTTCTGAATTACAATGACGAGTGCGAAAGGTATCTTGAGCACAATAATGACGTGCATGATACAGGTTATCAGAGTTTTGTGAAGCCAATTGTTGATGCTGTAACGCAACGCTTTGCCAAGGATATGCTTGGACTTGACTTTGGGTCTGGCACTGGGCCTGTTGTTTCCATGCTTCTTAGGGATAAAGGCTACAGCATTTCAGAGTACGATCCTTTCTTTAATAATCAAACTGAACTTTTGACTAAAAGCTACGATTTTATAGTATGCTGCGAGGTGATTGAGCATTTTCACAAACCTCAGAAGGAGTTTAATCAGCTTAAAAATATGCTAAACCCCGGTGGTGAACTTATTTGCATGACCAATATGTTTACCGAAGATATAAATTTTGATAAGTGGCACTACAAGAATGACCCAACACACGTAATTTTTTATCATGCTTTGTCAATCGAGTATATTGCAAAAGCATTTGAGTTTAGTGAATTTGAAATTGACGACAGGCTTATAATATTTAGAAAATGATTAGGTTGGAACGGACTTCCCTTTTATAAAAAACAATGGAGAATTAGACGAGATTTTTCTCGAAAACAATCTTAATCAATTCGTTTGGTACATGGTGAGCAATGCCCTTGTTTAAGAATCCTTTTCCTTCAAGTAGCCTGCATAACGATTGGTCGTTAACAGGTGTAGTTCCCCTTAGCAATGTGTGACCATTTTTGCGTGCGTGTTCTTCAGCAAAATCTATCATTAATTTCCCAAGGCCTCTCCGCTGAAAGTGTGGGAATATGGATAATCTATCCAGATGAGATGCCTGTTCAATATCAGGGTCGGGTTTTACGGTCATGGTGCCAACAGGCCCTTTCTTAATCGTAAGGATAAAAACATAACCTTGCTCAATATCTTCTTGTATCTGTGCGTAATCGGTATGGGTGTTGTGCCAGCATTTCACCCCTTTATCCTTAAGCTGATAGGCGCACTCTCTAGTAATATAAAGTATTTCAAGTAGTTGTGATGTTTTTGCTTTAACTATTTCCATAGGGTTTTGATGGTTGAAAGGCTTAGGTCAACGTCTTTTTTACTGTTGATTAGGTAATAAATATACAATTTTTCCATCAACAAATGTTTGCTCAATCTTTATGTTTAGTATTCGATCCTCTGGAACGTTCATAATATCTTGGTTAAGCACCACAAAATCGGCTATTTTCCCAACCTCAAGGCTTCCCTTTTGGTCCTCCTCAAATGCTGCTTTTGCTGCCCATATGGTCATAGCCCTAAGTGCTTGCTCTCGGGTAAGAGCATTTTCCATTTGGAACCCATTGGGGGGATAACCCTCCAAATTTTTTCGGGCAACGCCTGCATAAAATCCGTATAGTGGATTGATGTGCTCAATGGGAAAATCGCTTCCGTTGGGGAGCCATCCATTTTGCATAAGTAAATCGTTGTAGATGTAGGCTGTTTTTATCCTGTCGCCAATCCTGTCAACAGCCCAAAGCATATCGGATGTTGCATGCGTGGTTTGTACCGATGGAATAATGGCCAGTTTACCAAAGCGATTAAGATCATTGGGATGAACGGTTTGCGCATGTTCTATACGCCAGCGTAGGTTATTACCGGGGGTGAGAAATTGTTCGTAAATATCGAGCATAAGCCGTACGGCTGCATCGCCAATGCAGTGGGTAGCAACTTGATAGCCTGACCCGTATGCCTTTTGGCAAACTCTAGCTAGATATTCCTTTGTTTCAAGCTGTAACCCATTGGTGTTGGGAGCATCGCTGTAGGGCTCAAGCATTAGTGCACCTCTCGATCCCAAAGCGCCATCGGCAAAAAGTTTAACGGTTCTAACGGTTAAGCTAGGAGTTGTGTAAACTCCATTTTTTAGGAAGTGCTCAAAATTCTCATCGCTAGGGCTAAGCATAACATTTACCCTCATCTGCAGCTTGTTGTCTTTCTGCATTTTATCAATGGTAAGCACATCCTCCTTATCTAAGCCGGCATCGCTTACCGATGTTAGCCCAACTGCAAAGCAGTTTTGTTGCGCCATCACTAGGGCATTTTCCTTCTCTTCTGTTGAATAGGGCGGTACAATATCGCGAACAAGGTTTATGGCGTTATCAATTAGTACACCGGTTAACCTACCATTGACTTTAATTATTTCACCTCCAGCAATGGTTGTGTCGGGATTAAAACCCGCAAGTTGCATTGCTTTTGTATTGGCAATGGCTGCATGACCGTCAATTCGGGTAAGTAGAACGGGATTATTCGGAAAAGCTTTGTCGAGCAAATCCTTGGTTGGAAACTCTTTAACATCCCATTCATTCTGATTCCATCCACGACCTATCACCCATTGTGTTGGGTATTCTGCATGATGCTCCACAAGCCGATTCACAACCTCATTCCACGATAAGGTACCAGCCAACCACGCATTTCTGAGGTTCAGGCCATACCCTAAAAAGTGGCAGTGCGGGTCAATAAATCCAGGGTAAACGGGTTTTCCTTCAAGGTCGATTTTATCAGTTGCTTTGAACTGCGCTCCAATTTCAGCGTCAGAACCAAGCCCAAGAATTTTTCCATCGCGGATGGCCATGCTTTGGTATACAGTAAATTGGTTATCAACACTGTAAATGGTTGCATTCTTTATAATGACATCCGCATTTTTTTTAGTATTACATGCCATGACAAAAAGAGCTATAATGATATAAACTGTATAAT
>CALGIR010000125.1 GCA_937915475.1 uncultured Bacteroidales bacterium | reverse complement strand
AATACCTGGAATATTGGTGTCACCGTGGGTTGAGCCCAGCAAAAATCCCGCAACAATAACCCCCAATGCTAGCATTGGCAATATTTGCTTTGCAAAATCCCATGTGGCAAGGGTCCACTCCTTATTCTCATCATCTTTTTGAAGTGTAATAATACTAAGCCCAGTTATGGCTACGAGCATTGGTACAAGCGGACTTAACGACCCGCCAATATAGGTAGATGAGAGAATAGCCGAAATGGCTGTTGCAATAGTTGCTGTGGCAACCCACCACCACTTAATGTTAAGAATTTTAATTAGAGAATAAACCAATCCCAATCCAAAAATACTAGTGATATACCACTTGTTGCTCCATATAAAGAACCAAAGCCCACTGGTTTCATCGCTTGAAGGTTTGCCCCAGTTGGCAAAAACTAATATCAGCACAAGAATAAAAAAGTGGAAAGAGGTTTGCCACATAGGCCGGCTCTCAGGTGGTAGCTGAATATTCATTTGCTCTTCCCTCTTCACTTTCTCCTCCTTACGGTAAATTAGCGACATAATACTACCAATAACAACGGCAAAGGTTACAGCACCAATAACACGCGCAACGCCCATTTCGAAACCCAGAATTCTGGCAGTTAGAACAATGGCCAAAATATTAATGGCTGGACCAGAATACAGAAAGGCTACGGCTGGGCCTAGTCCTGCACCACGCTTATGAATGCTTGAGAAAAGGGGAAGGATTGTGCAGCTGCACACGGCCAAAATAGTACCAGAAACCGAGGCCACCGTGTAAGCCAACCACTTTTTTGCATTGGCTCCAAAGTATTTTAGCACAGCACCCTGACTGACAAATACTGCTATTACCCCAGCAATAAAGAATGCTGGCAGTAAGCACAGCACTAGATGCTCTTGTGCATACCACTTGGTTAGGTCGAGGGTGGCATCAACCGCCGTACGAAAACTAGCACTATCTATTGGCATAAAAAATGCCAGTGCAAAGAAAAAAATAATCCAGAGAAGGATTTTAAACTCTTTTTTTGCTTCCATTATTTTAATTTTAAAAATACACCACGAAAATGTAGTAAACACCAACCAGTATAAATATTAGCGCGACAACCCTTCGAAACCATTTTTCGAAAGACTTAATGCTATTGTAGAATTTTCCAATACCCGAAACGCTAAAGGCCAATATCCACGCTACAATTACTACGGGCAAGCCTGTTGCAAAGGCAAACACAACGGGAAGGAAATATCCCATTTGAGATGTTACAGAGAGTGGTATTAATCCACCGAAGTATAGAACGCCACTGTATGGGCAAAAAGCCAATGCGAAAACTATACCCAATAGCAAAACGCTCCAAGCACCGCCTTTACTTGCTTTTTTCTCTGCACTAGCCGAAAAACGTCCTGATACCGAGAAATTCAACTTTATTACATCAAGCATTAGTACTCCCACAACAATTAAAAAGGGCCCAATAAACATCTCACCATACGCACTTACCAGCTTTTGCACTTTGTAAATGCTTGCCCCTTGTTTTAAAATCGCTATTAATACAATTCCCAAAATTGAATAGCTAATAACCCTTCCTAAAGTGTAGAGCAAACCGTTTACGAAGATCTTACTCCTATTATCAATATCCTTGCTAATATATCCAATGGCAGTAATGTTAGTGGCCAAGGGGCACGGGCTTATTGCAGTCATTAATCCTAGCAAAAAGGCAGTAAAAATTGGAAACTGTGAATTCTCGACAAGGGTTTGTAAAAAGTCCATTAGTAGATGTGTTTACTGGTTTTTCTATTCTAACGAGTATTGTTTATTTAGATGTTTTACAACCTCAGTAACAATTGCTCCTTTCAAATCATCGGGGTTTCTTAGGGCATTTGCAAAAGCAACCTCAGTAAGATTGGTAAAACTTTCTCCAGCAACTACAAACAGGCTACTGTTTGCAATCTCGTATTTTTGGGTTATTACCTCATTCGCTTTATCTGAGTAGTCCAACTCACTGAACTTAACATCAGTATTTTCAGCAAAATTTTCGGCTACTGTTTCTTCAACTACTTTCTGAATAGCCAGACAAGTTTTACAGCGTTGCTTTCCGTGGAAGTAATAAACCACAACCTTTGCCGTTTCGGCAATTTCCGTATTTTCAGAATTTGCACTCTGTTTTTCGGTTGAACCTCCGCAGCTTATTAAGGTAAATGCAAATATGAAGAGGGCAAAAACAAATATATTATTTTTCATCTTTTAGATTTTCGGGTTTAATATCAAATTTATTACGATTATTTTGACTCGATATTTTTGCTAATAATTTCTTTTAGCTCACCAATATTTGGTGCTCTTCCTGAGATAACAACCTTACCATCAATCACCAATGCTGGCGTGCGCATCACGCCGTAGTTCATAATCTTTACAATATCCTCTTCTTTTGTGACATTGGCATTAATACCAAGTTCCTCAACCGCTTTGCGCGTGGCCTCTTCAAGTGTTTTACACTTTGGGCAGCCAGTCCCAAGAACGATAATTTCCATAGCTTTGATTTGTTTAATAGGTTACTAAAATTTGAATATCGAACACCGCACACTGAATAACGAATGATGAAGGAAGGTTTGGTTTGGTCATTTCCTTTTTGCATTGCTCACCCATTTTTCCTCTACTTCAATATTCGTTATTCATCATTCTGTGTTCTTCGTTTTTTTTCAATATCGAACATCTAACACTGAACTTCGATATTCATTATTTATCATTCCGTGTTCATCATTTCTTTTGATAAAGATTGGTGTGGTTTGACCATCGCCATTTTGCATTGCCCACTCGTTTTTCCAGAACTTCGATATTCATTATTCATTATTCAGTGTTCATCATTTTTTTCAATATTGAATATTGAACACTGAACATCGAATGATGAAGTTTGGTTTGGTTTGGTCATTGCCTTTTTTGCATTGCCCACCCGTTTTTCCTGAACTTCGATATTCATTATTCAGTGTTCATCATTTCTTTCTGACCCATATTAATCACTCAAAAAACTCCCCCATCATCTGTTTTACCTCTTCCCAATTCTCCTTTTTAAGGCAATACTTTATTTTAGGAGGTTTAAATTCGCCCTGAATTAGTCCTGCCTCCTTCAACTCGTTTAGATGCTGCGAAAGGGTGCTGCGAGCTATGGGCAAATCATTGGCAATGTCGCCGCTGTAGCAACAGCTTTGGTTCGAGAGGATTTCAAGTATTTGAATCCTTGCAGGGTGACTTAAAGCCTTTGCATATCGTGCTAGCTTTATTTGCGTTTCTGTGTACTCCTTTTTTGTCATCTTCGGTGCAATAAATGTTTCGCAATATTACGAAACGTTTTTCATTTCGCAAAAGAACGAAATGATTTTTTTGACGAAAAAAATATTGAACCATTGGTACCCTTTATCGTTTATCATCAAAATAACAATGAATGAAAAACTGGAACGAACTTAAATACAGCACTTATCCAATAGTAACAAATCTTGAAATTTCCGAAGGAGCATATATCCTCACCATTAAAAGAGAGTTTAACTTTTTAGCGGGACAGGTTGTTGGGTTGGGTGTATCGCCCGATATCCCGCCCCGACTCTACAGTATTGCCAGCGGAGAGAATGATGAGCTAATTGAAATACTTTATACCGAGAAATCGGGTGGAACGTTAACCCCAATGCTATCGGGCTTAAAAGCGGGCAGCAATATTATGGTTTCGGAGCCTATTGGAACTTTTACCAATGTATCGGATAACGCAGTTTACATTGCTGCAGGCACGGGCATAGCGCCGTTTATATCGAAAATTAAATCCAACAAGGGCAAAAATCCCATACTAATTCATGGCGTTAGCTATTCCGAATATTTTTACTTTAAGGATTATCTCGAAGAATCATTAGGCAGAAACTACATCCAATGCTGTTCCCGCTGCCCCTCAGATGAGTTTTTTCAAGGTCGTGTTACCCGTTTTTTAAACGATTGGAAAGGCATACACCCCGACCAAAAGTATTACCTTTGCGGAAGTGCCGAAATGGTAGTTGATACCCGAGATACGCTTATTGCTCGTGGTGTGCCGTTTACAAACATTAATGCCGAGATTTATTTCTAAGCATCAAAAAAAACATGTGCACTAAACCGTGTGCTTTAAAACCCGCACGATGTATTAGCCACGCTTATTTTATAGTAGATGAACAAAAAACCTCTATTTGGACTTACCCTTTCCCAGCTAACAGACCTTGTGCTAGTTGAGGGCTTACCAAAGTTTGCTGCTAAGCAAATAGCCGACTGGCTTTACAAAAAGGATATTGAAAGCATTGACCAGATGACTAACCTGTCGCTTGATGCCCGTAAAAGACTTAGCGAGAAGTATCGAATTGGATTGGTAAAACCTTCCAAGGTTGCCGAGTCGACCGATGGGACAAAAAAATATCTTTTTATAACCGAATCGTTAAAGTTTATTGAGGCGGCTTATATTCCCGAGAACGATAGGGCAACGCTTTGCGTTTCGTCGCAAGTGGGATGTAAGATGGGGTGCCTTTTCTGTATGACAGGGAAGCAGGGCTTTCAAGGGAACTTATCGGTAGGCGAAATAGTTAACCAGTTACGTAGCATTCCCGAGTGGCATAAGATTACTAATGTTGTGTACATGGGAATGGGTGAGCCCTTGGATAATTTAGATAATGTGCTTGGCTCACTCGATATTTTAACTGCCGATTGGGGTATGGCAATGAGTCCACGTCGTATTACGGTTTCATCCATTGGTGTAAAGCCTGCAATGATTAAATTCTTAGAATCGAGCAAGTGCCATTTGGCAATAAGCCTACATAATCCATTTGATGAGGAGCGCAAAGCGCTTATGCCCATTGAGAATGTGTATCCAATTCAGGATGTTGTTGACGAGATTAGAAAACACGATTTTACAGGGCAAAGGCGTGTTTCGTTCGAGTATATTATGTTTGATGGACTAAACGATACGCCAATGCACGTAAGAGGTATGGTAAAACTTTTGAGTAATCTTCACTGCAGGGTAAACCTTATTCGTTTTCACCCTATTCCAAATAGTCCACTCAAAGGCTCATCCGATGAGCAAATTTTCAAGTTTCGCGATGCGCTTACGTCAAAGGGAGTGTTCACCACCATACGCGCATCACGCGGACTGGATATTCAGGCAGCTTGCGGAATGCTATCTACTAAGGAGCAGATGCAGAAAGGCTAGCCAATTAATGGCATTTATTTTGCTTACCATATTGTTTTAATATTTCTACCTTAGCAAAAACTTAAGAAATCAATACAATACCAATACTATGAAACAATTATCAATTACATTATCACTTTTGCTGTTTGTTATGATAACAAGTGCACAGAATACAGAATATACTTCAAAAGAATCGAGCAAGTTTGCTCTGGAGATGTACAAAATGCTTGCTACTGAGGATAGCGAGAATATATTTTTTTCGCCCTTTAGTTTGAGCATTGCCATGGGTATGACCTACTCGGGTGCTAATGGTGATACCGAAAAACAGATAGCCAATGTGTTTGGCTTCCCGTCTAATACAAAAGGTTTTCACAAAACTCTTGGGAAAGTACAGAACGATTTGGTTCACAGAGGAAGTAAGGGAGTTGAAATAGCCATAGCAAATCAGCTTTGGGTTGATAAACAGTTTAAGTTTAAGTGGCTCTATCTTCGCCAAGTGAACAGAGCCTATGATGCTTCAATTAAACGTATGCCTTTTAGAGTTGAACCTGAAAACTGTAGACTGGATATTAATAGATGGGTTGAGGACAAGACAAAGAATCGAATTGTTGATTTACTTCCTTCTGGTTCAATAACGGACTTAACTGCATTAGTGCTAACCAATGCAATTTATTTTAAGGGGCAGTGGGATAATAAATTTCGTGAGGAGAATACATCGGAAGGCGAATTTATTACACTTGATGGCGAACGCGTAAGGGCAAAGATGATGAGCATGCGCGATAAACTTAATGTGTATGAAGGAGATGACCTGAAAATGTTAGAGTTACCCTACGCTGGTAAGCAATACTCCATGCTGGTTGTTTTGCCAAACGAGGATACATCAATAAAAAAGTTTGAGCAAAGTGTATCGTATAATGATATTGACAAATATGTCGATTTGCTTACCGAGAGACAAGTTAACTTAACGTTTCCCAAATTCAAGTTTGAGTCGGAATATGAGCTAAAGCCTATTCTGTCAAACATGGGAATGCCAATTGCATTTAGCAATGCTGCGGATTTTACCCGAATGTCTAGAATCCCTGAACTGAAAATTGATGAGGTTTACCATAAAGCATTTGTTGAAGTTTCGGAGGAAGGTACCGAGGCAGCCGCCGCTACGGCAGTTGTTATTGTCCGCAAATCGGTTGAGATGTCTGTTGAGTTTAATGCAAACAGGCCATTTATGTTCCTAATTCGTGATAACGCATCGGGAACTATAGTGTTTATGGGTAGGGTTACCAACCCCAGTTTATAGTTTAGTGAGTAAGCATATTGCAAACCTTATTCGTCAGGGTGAGCATCAAAAACTCGATTTTAAGCACTCCATTTCCGATTCGAAAAAGATAGCTCGCTCATTGGCGGCCTTTACCAATACCCAAGGGGGAACACTTCTGATTGGAGTTAAGCATAATGGCAATGTATCGGGTATTAACTCCGACGAGG
>CALGIR010000124.1 GCA_937915475.1 uncultured Bacteroidales bacterium | reverse complement strand
AGTTTTAAAACTATATGCTCAATCAGATGGCAATGTATACACACAGCATTTAATCGACAGTTCATCGATACATTATACTGGCGATATTGAAACGTTTTGTGCAACAGATATTAACCAATACTTTTTTACAACAAAAACTGGACTGTGGCTACAGAATAACACTTTAACCCATATTGATGCAACAGAGAAGAACTGCAAACTTCTAAACACCCACTCCAACTCAATTTATTTGAAAGATGGTGAAGGTGCTTTTTATGTAAATTCGAAAAATGCTACAATTACACCTATTGATAATACAAAGCACATAAACATTAACAACGTTGTTGCTGCGGCAAATTTAAATGATGAATTGGTTTTTATTACCAACACATCACCATTTATACATTGGGCAAACACTAACTATTGGAACAACAAGCAGCGCAATAAAAAAATTCTTCCAAAGAATGTCCGCATCAAAAAGGCTTACTCGAAAAACAACTATCTACTTTTACTAACAGAGCCTGAGGGTTTTATTGTAGCTGACGAAAAGGGCGATATCGTACTTCAACTCAGCGGTAGCCTTTCCTCCGTAGAAATTGACAAAATATCTGATTTGATTGCACTGCCCAATGGGGAAACCCTTTTACTAACAAAAACATCTATACTACACTGTACAAACACCAAGCACGCAGGAATTTTTCGGGAAATAAATAATTTAAGCGATACTCCACAAAGCATGCTGTATGCCAACGATAATATATATTTAACTACAAAGAATTCTCTTTACTCTGCCAAACTCTCAGCCTCCAAAATTGAGAAAACAAGCTTTAAGAAGGTTAAAGATTTTCAACACCCCATTAAAAGCATGGTTAAATACAAATCAACAATTTATTTAAGCGATGGGGATAGGGTTTTTAAAGTAAAAAACTACGATTTGCAAGAAATTAATATACCCAATGCGATATCCAACGGATACAATCAATCACTTGCAAATATTAAAGATGAGGTTTGGGCAATAAGCATTGTTGAGAACAATCTAGTGGGTTTCTGTATAACAAATAGAGCTGCCCAAGAAATAAAGATTCCATTAACCATTGATTATATAAATATCACAGCAATAGAGTTTTATGAAAACTTTATTCTAATTCAACAAGATAACGATAAGTGGTTCTATACCCTTGTCGATGATAGAAAAAACGAATGGACAGAGATTAATTTGGATCATGCTAACCAAAAAATGATTTTAAATACCCCGCGTTCCAGCGTACCGATTGTAATTACGAAAGAAACAATAAATGAGTTTGATTTAACACGTAACAGTTTAGGTAAAATCCTTATAAAGGAGTCCATCGATCATATTGCCCCTATTTTCATTAGCGATTCAACGCTAATTACCAAAACGCAATCTCGCGGTTTTACCAATATCTATTCAATTTGGCTTTACCATTTTTCCCCTTCCAATGGTTACTATAAACCATCTAAAACACTCGCATCACTACTGTCGGGTACCATAATTTAC
Organism: uncultured Bacteroidales bacterium; assembly: GCA_937915475.1. Classification (GTDB taxonomy): domain Bacteria; phylum Bacteroidota; class Bacteroidia; order Bacteroidales; family Tenuifilaceae; genus Perlabentimonas. The sequence goes on along the minus strand of CALGIR010000124.1, from coordinate 9,384 downwards.
AATGCCCTTTATACTCCTGACTCTACTTTAATATTGGCAACAAACAACGGGTTATTATACTTTACAAATTCAATAAAGGATATTGAGCCCATAGTAAACATTCATAAGGTCAAGCTCTCATCAGACAGAAACGAGCAAATAATTAAGAATAGATACCTATCTGAGCAAGAATATAGGCATAATGATATTGCACCTAAGTATAAGTACCGTTCTTTAAGCGCATCGTTTTCAGGCATGTCCAGTAATAACTGGAGTTTTGGATTGAGCAATATTCATTTTTCAAGTAAACTATCAGGAATTGATAAAGATTGGTTGCCTTGGACCAAAAGCAACAGTAGAGAAATTAACAGACTTTCTCCAGGAGAATACACCCTTAGCGTTAGAACACAAAACTATCTAGGCCAAATATCTCAACCCACAAGTATCAGCTTTAGCATAAAACCAACCTTTTTTGAAACAAATTACTTTATAGCAACAATAACATTTTTTTTACTAATTGGGTTATATAGCCTATACCGATGGCGAGTTTATTACCATGCAAAGGTTCGGTTTAAGCTCGAAAGATTAATCAATACACGAACCGAAGAACTTGTAAAGGAAAAAGAGAAAGCTGATAACCTCATCGCAAGAGTATTGCCACGCGATACTGCATCGGAACTCAAGGAAAAGGGCAGGGTAACTACTCAACGTTTTCAGATGGTAACTGTTCTATTTTCCGATATTGAGGGCTTTACCCGGATTACCGAGGAAACAAATCCTGAAATTCTCATCGACCAACTTGATAGGTTCTTTTTATACTTCGATTCCGTGGTAGAGAAATATCGGATAGAAAAAATAAAAACCATAGGTGATGCTTATATGTGCGCAGGAGGATTGCCCCAAAAAAACAGAACAAATCCAGTTGAAGTAGTTCTTGCTGCCCTAGAGATGATGAGTTATATGCGAGACATAAACAGACAAAACTCTGATTATTTAAGTGTTTGGGAACTAAGAATAGGCATCGATACTGGACCAGTGATTGCAGGTGTAGTTGGCAGAAATAAGTTATCGTATGATATTTGGGGAAGTACTGTTAACATTGCTAGTAGAATGGAGTCGTCGGGCGAACCAGGGCAAATAAATATTTCGGGCAATACATTCATGCTTGTTAACGACTATTTCACATGCCCTTTCAGAGGCAGGATGCCCATTAAGAACAGAGGCGATGTTGATATGTACTTTGTGAATGGAATTAAGCCCGAACTGTCGGTCAATAATCTGGGAATTAAGCCAAATCATAAATTCAAGGTTCATGTTCAACTTGTTCGGTTAGGTGATTTGGAGGAATTTATTTTTGATAAACTTGAGAAAGGCTTACCCACAAATCTATACTATCACAATTTAAAGCACACAGTTGACGTTTACACACAGGTTGAACTAATTGGTCGGGCTGAGGGTGTAGGTGATGAGGAAATGCTGCTTTTAAGAACCGCAGCACTTTTTCACGATGCTGGACACCTAATTGATTATAGTACCCACGAAGAGATGGCTGTAAAATTAGCTAGAGAAATTTTGCCTGAGTATCAATACTCCGACGAACAAATAAGCTTAATCTCGGAGTTAATAATGAGCACAAAATTGCCACCTCAACCCAAATCATTACTTGAAGAAATTATCTGCGATGCGGATCTTGACTACCTTGGTCGTACAGATTTTATTCCAGTTTCGAACACCCTTTACAAGGAGCTTCACGAGCATGGTAAAGTTGGTACACTAAGGGAGTGGAATTATATACAAACGCAATTCATTGAAAAGCACTCATATTTTACAAAAACAGCAAGGAAATTAAGAAATGTCAACAAAAGAAGCCAACTTAACAAGTTAAAAAAATGGCTTGAGAAAAACTAAAATTTCATTTCTGTATATACTTTTGGTCTGTTTGTAAAAAAAATAGCTACATTTAACGGGGATTTTCAGACAATCTCATAAATTAGGCAAATATGGACACTGGAAAAAAGGTTGTACTTGTTCCTTGGGATTTTACCAAGGGTTCTGAAATAGCACTAAAACACGCTCTGCAACTAACTAGCGTTGCTGATAACGAAATTATGCTACTCCATATTATTCCACAAACTTGGTGGAATTCTTTACTAAAGAAACGCATAAAGCCAGAGAAATTTGAGGAACTAAAGCGTAAACTAGAAGCAGTAGCAGAAAAAGTATCCTCTGAACAAAAAATTAGTCCTATCTCAATGGTACTTGAGGGTAATCCCGTCAAAATAATAAGGGACTTAATCGTAACGGCTAATCTGAACCTTATTGTTGCTCACAAGTGCTACGTTTACGAGAAGAAAAGAAATAGTAGTATTGACTTTCTGAAAAAATTGGCAATTAAGAACTATAATATACCATTCATAATTGCTGAAGCACCTCCTGCCCACAATCATTATATTGAGATTGTAGTACCCCTTGATTACGACAAAAAATATAAAGAAACCCTTCACTGGATAATCTATCTATCCAAATACTACAAGTGCAACATTAATCTTATTAAGCCATACATATCTGACCAGAGGAAGAAAAAGGAAATGGCCAATAATATCTATTTCACAAAAAAAATGTTGGACGGCAATAAGATTGTTTACGGTATTAAAACTGCAAAAAGACAAAACATCTTCCGGGATGAGATTTTTAAGTTTGCAAATAATATCGATGCGGACCTAATACTTATAATGGCCGACAAGTATGATGCTTATGTCAAGAAGAATAAAAGTAAGGCTCCGTCAAGAATACCAATAATGTGCATAACACCACGGGTTAGAAAACTACAAGGTTTCGCCTAACAAACCCAATTTATGCACCATAACAGTAGCATTTTACCTTATAACTATTACAGGTAAAATGCTTTTATTAAAATGCTATCCATGAAGTTTAAATTTACCCTTCAGCAAAAAATACTCCTTCTTGTAGTTGGTATTTCTGTAGTCATTTACGCTATTGCCATTGGTTCAATTACCCTAAGGGCAAAGAAAGTAGCTATAAACGATGCCATTACAGTTATGGTTACCACAGCACAAAAAAATGCATCGGATATTAAGGCCCACCTCGAAAATGACCTTACTTCCATGAAAACCCTTTCGCAATCAGTCCTTTCATATAAAGAGATGAGCGAGAGCCAATGGAAGAAAGTTTTTGCCAAAATGTACGAGGAGGTATTAAAGGCTAATTCACAATTCCTCTCTGTATGGGATAGTTGGGAGTTAAGTCATATCGATTCAACCTATACAAAAGACTTTGGTAGGTATGCAGTCGAATTTTGGCGTGAAGGGAACCAGATAAAAAGCAACTCCTCACTAAAAAACATGACTGGCGATGATGGCGACTATGTCAGAATAAAGTTTGAAGCCACTGAAAGTATTGAGAACCCCTATTTTTATAGCTACACCGACAATCAGAATGAGCTAATTCTGATGACCAGCGTTATAGCCCCAATTATTGAGAATGGCAAATTCATTGGGATAGTAGGGGTTGATATCTCTTTAGATAGGTACCACCCAATTATTACACAGATAAGGCCATTTAAGAACAGCTACGCTTTTCTGGTATCAAATGATTTACAGTATACTGCTCACCCTGACAAAGAGAAACACGGCCAATACCTTTTTGACGACTACGAGCAAATTATGAACAAATTCTCCATTGCCGAGAAAATAGCCAATGGAGAAGAGAACATGTTCATTGCAAATGATGTAAATGGAGTTAAATCACAGTTTATTTTCTCGCCAATAATTGTAGGTAAAACACTAACTCCGTGGTCACTAGCAATAGTTGTTCCCCATAAAACAGTTCTTGCCGAGGCAAATAAGAACTTTATTATATCAATAATAATTGGACTAATTGGCCTTGTGGTCCTTACTCTAATTATTGCTTATGCTTCAAAAAGCATTACGACCCCAATTCTGAGTATCACAAACATTCTTAAGGGAATGGCAGCAGGAAACATCTCCAACGACATGAAGCTTAGCATAAACACTAATGATGAGATAGGCGAGATGGCCAAAGCACTCAACACTACCATTGATGGACTTAACCAAAAGGTAGAGTTTGCATCGAGCATTGAAGAGGGTAATTTAGACACCGACCTTAAGGCGCTCAGTAATGATGATATTTTAGGTAATGCTCTTATCGACATGCGTAATAGTTTAACTAAGGCTGCCCAAGAGGAAGAAAAGCGCAAAGAGGATGACATGCTGAGAAGGTGGGCAAACGAAGGACTTGCAAAGTTTGGAGAAATCCTAAGGCAGAACAGCGACAACATAGAAGTACTAGCAAAATCAATTATCAAAGAGCTGATTCACGCTCTGGAAGCAAACCAAGGAGGGCTGTTCCTGCTTAACGAAGAAGATGAATCCGACCCATTTTTTGAGCTAGTTGCCGCCTTTGCCTACAACAGGCATAAGTATAAAGCAAAGAAAATACTAGTTGGCGAAGGCCTTATTGGCGCATGTGCCATAGAAAGGAAAACAATTCACCTTACCGAAATACCCAACGGTTACATTGAAATTACCTCTGGACTAGGACATAGCACCCCTACTACACTTTTACTTGTACCGCTTGTAGTGGAAGACAAAGTGCTGGGTGTTATAGAAATTGCCGCTTTTAATATTTTTGAACCATACCAAATTGAATTTACCGAGAGACTTGCGCAAAGCATAGCATCAACCATAACATCGGTAAAAGTAAATATAAGAACTACGCTGCTACTCTCCACAACGCAGCAACAGGCCGAAGAGATGGCAGCACAAGAGGAAGAGATGCGCCAGAACATGGAAGAACTTCAGGCAACGCAGGAGGAATCGAGCAGAAAAACGGCAGAGATGCAAAGTTTTATTGATGCCCTAAACAACTCTAGCTTTGTTATTGAGTACGATTCACATGGATATATCACAACCATTAACGATGCTTACCTTGAACTGCTCAACCTATCGCGCGATGAGGCATTGGGTACGCATCATTCCGATAAGATGGAACTTGACCCCCAGAAGAAGAATGAGTACGATAGGATGTGGACAAACCTAAGAAATGGCATTCCGCAAAAGGAGGTTACCAAATTTATTGTCCACGGCAAAACCTTTATTTTTCAGGAAACCTATACGCCCATAAAAAACGAGATGGGCGAGGTTTACAAAATCCTTAAAATTTCCAATAACATTAGCAATTTGATAAACTAAATAAGCACTGAGATCGGAATGCAGAATGAACCTATGGATTGGGGAAAATTGCTTTGTCCTAAACGATTTGGCGGACAGGAGGTAAGTAATCAGCAAAGCGATTCGCGCTCCGACTTCCAAAGGGATTACGATAGAATCATTTTTAGTTCAGCGTTCCGAAGGCTGCAAAACAAAACGCAGGTATTCCCATTACCCGGAAGCGTATTTGTGCACAATAGGCTAACCCATAGCCTTGAGGTTGCTAGTGTTGGCCGTAGCCTAGGGAATAACGTGGTATGCTTTATTAATCAGCAAACAAAAGGGAAATATTCAACCCTTGTTGAGCAAATACCTACCATTGTAACCTCTGCATGCCTTGCACACGATATGGGAAACCCCCCATTTGGGCATAGTGGCGAGAATGCCATCAGAGATTACTTTACGCAAAATGCTCATGTCTACAAGGATGGACTTAGCCATGAACAATGGCATGATTTAATCAGATTTGAGGGAAATGCTAACGCTTTGCGATTACTATGCCAAAAAATGGAGGGTAAGCGTGAGGGTGGTTTTAGGCTAAGCTATCCGGTGCTGGCATCCATTGTAAAGTACCCCTGGGAATCGAGCAAGGCAGGTAAAAAGAAAATGGGCTTTTTTCAAACTGAGAAGGAATGGTATAACCTCATTGCCCACCAGATGGGATTATACCGTAAAGAGGAAAGCCCATTGACCTTTGTCCGCCATCCACTGGTCTTCCTGGTTGAAGCAGCCGATGATATTTGCTACCAGATTATGGACATTGAAGATGCTCACAAGCTGAATATCCTATCGTTTAGCGATGTGAAAGAACTTCTGCTCGAACTTTTTAATGCCGAAACTGATAGTAAATGGCTTGATAAGATAAACCAAACCCTTATCGAAGTTGTGGATGAGAACGAAAAGGTTGCCTTTTTAAGGGCAATGGCCATAGGAAAACTAACCAACGAATGCTCGGCACAATTTACAGAGAACTACAACACAATAATGCAGGGTCAATTGGAGCAATCGCTATTCAACTTGTTATCAAGTCATCTCCAAAATGCAATAGGCACTATTAAAGAAGTATCCCGTGAAAAGATATACAACCACCGAACTGTGGTTGAGATTGAGTTAGCTGGTTACAAAATAATTGGAACCCTTTTGGAGAAAATTTGTCCGGCACTTGCAGGCAATGATGATGATTACACTAAGAAGGTTCGTAAGCTTATCCCTAGCCAGTATATCAACCCTAATGCATCTAAGTATCACCAGTTAATGTCGGCAATCGATTTTGTTTCGGGTATGACTGATGTTTACGCCCTTGAAATGTATAGAACATTCGAGGGGATCTCTATTCCTGGAATAAACCGCTAATCAAGTCCTCACAGGGGATGATAAGTGCATAGAGTGCGGATTATGTAAAACAAATTGCCCCGTTAACGCTATACGTGAAAGCAATTACAGATTAACCGATAGCGATGTGTGCATTGGCTGTGGTAAGTGCATTAATGTTTGTCCAACAGGTGCAAGGGCAATAAGAAATGAGGGATTTATTCATTTTATTAAAAAACTAGAGGAAATAGCCAAAGTAAGAAAAGAAATAGAGTTTTTTATTTGATAATAAACGTTGTTATTAGTCATTCCTTATCCTATTGCAAATCGGGCTTTTTTATAGATTATTAAATACTTTCCCAAGCAATATTTTCAGCAGCAAAGAATAACCAATGCAGATTGTTTGTACCGTTTATTGCAGAAATGATTCGGAACTGGACTTCCCATTAATCCCCCCCACTCCCCCATGTGATTTCCTGAAATAGATTGTCTTGAATAGAACAACCTGTCATTCGGAAAACAAGGATTCAAGTCACCCCAAAGAAGTGTGAATATTGTAACTTTTAACTAGAATTATGTAATACTGAACTGTTAATAAAGAGCTTAATTTGTATACAAACAATTACTATTAAAACAAAAAACATGAAAAAAACATTTGGTTTACTAATCTTAGCAATTTTTGTAGGTTCAGGCTTTCTTTTTGAATCCTGCAAAAAAGAAACAACGGAAGTAAATATGATTATTAGAAACTGGAATTTAGTGTCTAAGACTGTATTAGGTGTAGATATTGCAACAGACTGTGAAAAAGGTTCAAAATGGAATTTTAAAGCTGATGACACATACGTTATAAAAGATAACTGTGACCAAACAAAAACAGGAACCTGGAAACTAGCAGACAATGGAGAAACACTAACATTAGATAATCTTACTGCCTATAAGGTAATCGAAAACAGTATTGTTAAACTCGTAATAGAAATGCAGGTAGGCGACGTAGGATTAGTACGATGGACATTTGATTAACAGGCAACTATATAAACATAAGGCCTTAGAGTTTTGGGGCTTATATTTTAATCTTTAAAAAACGTGAATTTTTCACGTTTTTTTTGTTTGTGCCAAAAACAGCTACAATCCCTTTACACCAATTTTTTAAGCAGTTGTTCCTTATCACCAAAGAGGTATTCGATGGGAGCAATTTCGGGCATGGTGTATGCACCTGGTTGCTGCAGCAATACAGCCCTAGCACAGGAAACCAAGACTTGCGCCGTTAAAGCGGGGTTGTTTATTTTCATTCTGAACTCGAACAGCTGATTTTGGGTTTTGCCCGAAACCCCTTTGTGTTCCAATAAAACGCCATGCCCCATATCCTGAAGTTGATTAACATCGGCTACGGGAATGATATGGGTTTCATCTTTCGAGAAATAGCTATCTGATTTAATATCGGCACTCACTTTTTCAAGGCTTGCACCTTCTTCCAGTTCAACATACACCATACGGCGATGAATACCCGTTCCAGTGGGGATAGTCATTGAAAGAGCGTTTTTTACACCATCCTTGTTTTTAGCAACCAACGAATGCCCCATGCTCATGCCTGGGCCAAAATTGGTGTAGGTAATTCCTTTGGGTGCCATGGCCAACATCAGGGTACGAACTACCGAATCGCTTCCAGGGTCCCAACCAGCAGAAATAATTGCTTTGGAATTGTGCTTCCTGCCTATCTCATCAAGTAAGACACGTAAATTCCACATCTCATCGCCATGAATATCAAAACTATTCACTGTGGAAATTCCTTTTTCCATAATAGCTTTTGCAACCTGTGGAATGGTTCGGGTAGGTGAACACAAAATGGCTACATCTACTTCGCCCAATTCTGATATATCGGATACAACTTTAACTCCTTTAAGTTCAGTGGGGATATTTGCTGTTGAACTGGCACGACGAACAACTCCTACTAGTTGCATATCAGGTGCTGCCTGAATGGCTTCTACCGAAAATCTTCCAATGTTGCCATAGCTGACTACTGCAACCTTAATTTTACTCATAATTATTTTTCTTGTTTGAATAAAATAATTAGAAATTAAATCTAGCAAAACACACAAACTTACTCCCTTTTCAAAGTTTGACCCGTACTTATGAATACTTACAAAACACAGCTGCGAAGTAAGACAGCATGCTGGTTTGTCCCCTATAAAATGGACTTATTAATTGATTGTTAAACAAACGTACTCTTTCCGAGTAATATTTGCAACAGCTAGGAACTGCCTTCAGGCTCATTTTACCCGATAGTTCATGAGTAAAGCGTTTTAAGTTTATGCATATTCCTTCACTGCTTCGTATCAATTTTTGTTTCAACCAGCTGTTTCTCCTAGCAATCCCGAAAAGTATAATTCGTAACTGATAATTATATTGTAACAAGGAAATCTGTCTATAACCAGTAGTATATTTAGCATCACTCTACATAATAACCAATGCTTGGCACAGTAGTTAACAGTAGTTTTAAAAGAGATACCGTTGCAAGGGCATCACCACCTGCCCTATGCCTTGCGGTAATGGATATTCCCAAGTTTGCGCAAAGTGTCCCCAGGCTATAAGTACTATACCCTGGCAGATGCTTCCGCGATAGCCTAACCGTGCATAATGTTTGGCGATTGTAATCGTACCCTAAGCGTTTAAACTCAGCCTGTACAAAACGATAATCGAACGGTGCATTATGGGCCACAAAATGGGCGTCTTTAGTTATTTCGACAATCCGTTTGGCTACCTGATAGAACTTGGGAGCATGGGCAACCATCTGGTTAGAAATGCCAGTTAAGCCAACAATATATGGTGGAATATAACTCTCTGGGTT
>CALGIR010000123.1 GCA_937915475.1 uncultured Bacteroidales bacterium | reverse complement strand
AAAAGTATACTTTTGCCGAGAATTAAAACTATTAAGTTTTTTAAATTGACTTAATATTTTTTTCTTTGCAGTTGCAAATAAACAAAACCTAATTATTAATTAAACATTAAAGTTATGTCTGATATTGCTACCAGAATTAAGGCTATTATCGTTGACAAGTTGGGAGTTGATGAGAATGAGGTAACCCCCGAAGCCAGCTTCACTAACGATTTGGGTGCAGATTCACTTGACACCGTTGAGCTAATTATGGAATTTGAGAAAGATTTTAACCTTTCTATTCCTGATGAAGAAGCTGAAAAAATCGGCACAGTTGGTGATGCAATCAACTACATTACGAACAACTCGAAGTAATTATTATTAAAAACCTGTAAAGGCAAACTATTGTTTTAATAACACATTCTAGTACTATGAAATTTAAGCGTGTTGTTGTTACCGGACTTGGGACCATTAATCCCATTGGGAATAATATAAAGGAATACTGGAGTAACTTGGAGCAAGGCGTTAGTGGCTCTGAACTTATCACCAGTTTCGATACAACCAAGTTCAAAACTAAATTTGCCTGTCAGGTTAAAAACTTTGACGCTCTCCAACATTTCGACCGTAAGGAGTTAAGGAAGTTCGACCCATACTGTCAGTACGCTATGGTATCTGCCCATGAGGCAGTTCTTGATTCGGGGCTAGACCTCGAAAAGATTGACCACGATGCAGCTGGCGTAATTTGGGCTTCTGGAATTGGAGGGATTCAAACATTTGTAGAAGAAATGAGAGGCTACTTCGCTGGTGATGGAACACCGCGATTTAGCCCTTTCTTTATTCCAAGAATGATTGCTGATATTGCAGCAGGTCACATAAGTATGCGCTACAGTTTCCGTGGCCCTAACTATGCAACAGTATCGGCTTGTGCCTCATCTAACCATGCGCTAATTGATGCCATGAATTTAATTAGGATGGGCAAGGCAAACATCTTTATCACTGGTGGTTCAGAAGCTGCAATAAACGAAGCAGGCATGGGCGGTTTTAACTCAATGCAAGCTATATCCACCAATAACGACAATTACAAAACGGCCTCCCGCCCATTTGACGCTACTCGCGATGGGTTTGTTATGGGGGAAGGCGCCGGCGCACTTATACTCGAAGAGTATGAGCATGCAAAGGCACGCGGTGCTAAAATTTATGCCGAAATAGTTGGAGGTGGAATGACAGCTGATGCCTATCATTTTACTGCTCCTCACCCCGAGGGTCTTGGCGCAAAAAATGTAATGATAAACGCACTTAAGGACGCTAACCTAAAGCCTGAAGATGTTGATTATATCAATGTACACGGAACGGCTACCCCAATAGGAGACGGTGCCGAATTAAAAGCGGTAACCGCAGTTTTTGGCGAACATGCATACAAGTTGAACATAAGTTCTACCAAATCAATGGCTGGCCATCTTTTAGGCGCAACTGCTGCCATTGAAGCTATTGCATGTATATTCGCTATGAACACAGGTATCATACCACCTACAATCAACCACACAACTCCAGATCCTGAGATTGATAGTAAGTTAAATCTGACCCTCAACAAAGCCCAGAAACGCGAGGTAAACGTTGCCCTTAGCAATACTTTTGGTTTTGGTGGTCATAACTCCTCAGTGATCTTTAAAAAGTTTACTGAATAGTTCATAGTGATTCGTAGATTCATAGGGTTTAAACGAAATATAGTTAATGCAACCGATAAGGCTTTTTCTCATCGGTTAAGGAAAGAATTTGGCATTAAAGCAACGCGTTTAAACCTTTATAATATTGCGATTATCCACAAATCTGCCTCTACTATTGTATCGAACGGTAAAAGGGTAAATAACGAAAGACTTGAATACCTAGGCGATGCAATACTTGATGCAATTGTAACGGACTTTCTCTTTACAAAGTTCCCAAATAACGACGAAGGCTTCTTAACCAAGATGCGCTCGCGCATTGTTAGCAGACAAAGCCTAAATTGCATTGCCCTTGCCATTGGATTGGACAAAATTGTTGTTACACAAACTAACAATCCACTTGCCAATAGGCATATTTTTGGCGACGCCCTTGAGGCTTTTGTTGGTGCAATATTTCTTGATAAGGGATATACATACACAACTCAATGGGTAACGAAGTTCATCTTAACCTACCATGTTAACCTAAACGAGTTGCTAGTGACCGAAAGCGATCACAAAAGCCGTGTTATTGAGCTTGCACAAAAATACAAGTACGATGTTCAATTTGATAGCCAAGAGAGCGAATCATCAAAAGGGCAGTACCCTGTATTTGAATCGAGACTCTACCTTAACCAAAAATTATTGGGGAGTGGTTTTGGTACATCAAAAAAAGAAGCAGAACAGAATGCTGCTATGGTTGCACTAGAACGAATTGACATTATCTCTCCCTCGCTTCAACCTGTTAAATCTGATACCGTTAATTGGGAAAACTAGTTTCACAACGAGTACTTGAAAAATGATGGGTTATGGCAAAACGGAAGATTCTACTCAACGTGCCCAAAGAAAAATCGTGGTTTTTCGCAATTTCAAGTGCCGAAACTATTCATAAACTTGCATGGAGCATCAACTCTACCCTCAACCTAAACCTTAGTGAACAAGAAGGAATTACTAAAGGGTTAACTTTATTTCCCATCCTATTTGACGATCAAACAAATCCAGATTTCTCTATCGGTATAGCAAAAAATAGAGTTGATAACCAAATTCTGATCAAAGGGCTTGAGAATATTGACTATATTCTTGTGATTAAGGGAAATACTACTGACAAAGAAACTAGTAAACTTATTTTTGAACTAAAAGGGATAAACAATATTATTGCTATAATCGCAGTAAACCAGCAGAAAATTAAAGACCTTAGCCTGCTCGAAAGTATATAGGCTGGATAACGCATCTTAAAAAACAATGCAGGCGGGAACCACCCCGCCTGCATTAACCCTAAAACCTTAAACCTATGAAAAAACACTCACTAATGACCCAAGTGGGTCTGAATGTTATTTACACCACAAAGATAGTCTACAAATAAGTTAACTGAACTTAAGGTATGTTAAAGATCGTTAAGGGTTAACGCTTCGATTTACAAAGTGCTTACTTTTGGGAATATGAGACGAAGTACTATTTGGATACTTACGGGGATAATTTCATTGGCAACCATAGGGCTTATCGCGGTTCAATCTAAATGGGTGAAAATTGCCGTTGAGGTTAAAGATGAGCAGTTTTGGCAAACGGCCAAATTGGCCATGGAAAAGATTGTAACTGAGGTTGACCGCCAAGAAACCATAGTTCAGGTTATTGATGAGATAAGCCCTTACGCAACTGCAGGCTCATCATCATCCCCTAGGTTGACTCACCATTTAAGTACTATAAATCGCACTCGGGGTGGCCTCAGAACCCGCCAACGAGATCAACAGGTGTTTACCTTAACCCAACTAGATACGTTAAGGATTCCTTCTATTTCACGTTTTTCGAGTATTGACTCGCTCCAGATTATCCGTATTGAAGATAATCTTTGGGATATAAAACCAACACAACAATCAAAGCGTTATCCCGAATTAGGCTTTAACATATCTATTGACAAAAAATTACTTAATAAAACTGTATTCATTGAGAATATTATTGATAAGTTAATTAGAATTGAGTTGCCTATAAACGAGCGTATTCCTCACGAAACGCTTGACACTATAGTAAAAAACGAATTCAATAAATTCAGCATTAAAGCTAAATTAGAATACAAGGTTACATCAGAAAGCGATAGCGTTATATACGCAAGCTGTGGCTATAAAAAAGGGCTACAAGATCCGCTAAAGGTTCAACTATTCCCCAACGATTTTTTTTCTAAAAAGTATTTTCTTTCAGTATACTTCCCAAACCAAAAATCATATGTAATGGGTTCGCTGGGAACTATGACCATTACGACCTTTATGCTCACCATAATCATTATCTTTAATTTTACCTTTACTCTCCTAATAATCTTTAAGCAGAAAAGGCTATCAGAAATCAAAAATGATTTTGTGAACAACATGACTCACGAACTAAAAACTCCGATATCAACCATATCACTGGCTGCTCAGATGCTTGGTGATCCATCAATTCCTGACGAGAACAAACGAGTAGGCCATTTAGGTGGAGTTATATCTGAAGAAAGTAGACGCCTAGGACTCCAGGTTGAGAAAGTTCTACAAATGGCTATCTTTGATAAAACAAAGTTAAAACTGAAACTAAAAGAAGTCGATTTTCATCAAGTAATTGAGAAAGTGGCCCGTTCGTTCGATCTTCAAACACAAAATGTTAATGGGAAATTGGAAAAAGAGCTTGCTGCACAAAACCCAATTATAATTGCCGATGAAGTTCATGTAACAAACGTTGTAAACAATCTTTTAGATAATGCCCTAAAGTATCGTAATGGGAATCCACAAATAAAAATATCAACTTGCAACAAAAACAATGGCATACTTTTTACGGTAACCGACAATGGAATAGGGATTAACAGAGAGGACCAAAAACGCATTTTCGATCAGTTTTACCGTGTCCCTACTGGAAACTTACACAATGTAAAAGGGTTTGGACTTGGACTTTGCTATGTGAAAAAGATAATAGACGAACACGCCGGGCGAATCTGGATAGAAAGCAAACTGGGACAGGGTAGCAAGTTTAGCTGCTTTTTTTCCTTTAACGGGCCAAACGAAAAGCAAAACTCATAATAATATATGTCACTATGAAAGAAGGAAAAAAAAGAATTCTACTTGCCGAGGACGACGAAAACCTAGGGCTACTTCTAACAGAGTACTTACAACTCAAAAATTACGATACCGATCTGTATAAAGATGGTGAAAAGGCCCTTAAAGGGTTTAAAAATAACCACTACGATATTTGTATTCTAGACGTAATGATGCCACTAATGGATGGATTTGCACTGGCAAAGGAGATAAGGATAATAAATCCAGCTATGCCCATTCTATTTCTTACAGCTAAATCGATGAAAGAAGATGTGCTTGAGGGATTTACCATTGGTGCTGACGATTACATGACCAAACCCTTTAGCATTGAAGAGTTATTAATGCGCATTGAAGCTATTTTGCGCAGAACATTGAACGACCCAACTGCTGCAGGCCAGGATACCTTCCAGATTGGGAACTACCACTTTGAGGTAACAAAACAAATCCTAACTCTGGGCGATTCCAGTAGGCGACTTACAACCAAAGAAACAGAGCTGCTAAAACACCTTTGTATAAACAAAAACGCAGTGCTCGATAGAAACTTTGCCCTCAAAGCCATATGGATTGACGATAGCTACTTCAACGCCCGAAGCATGGATGTTTACATCACAAAACTCCGTAAATATCTCAGTGAGGATCCAAACGTTGAAATTATCAACGTAAGAGGCAAAGGATTTAAGCTACTCTCACAGACATAGTGAAGTTTGTTGATAATTTATTTAAGCACTAAAAATCAAAAAATATAACCTTAATATACTGTTTTTCGTTAACTTTGCTATAAGTTGGATTAGTTGATTACAGCAAAACATTATTGTTGTTTCAATTTTTTATGTTATAATTGAGTACTGATTGAGGAATGAAATATGATTAGCATGAAAAAAATAGTAATTGAGCCAACAACAGAAACACCCAAAGTAATACTAGATAAGGAAAATAACATATTTGAATTTTCAGGCAATTCACTACCTGAAGATGTAGTAAGCTTTTTTACTCCAATAATTAAATGGTTCGACGAATACGCCGAAAAGCCGAACGAGGAAACAAAAATCATCTTCAACTTTGAGTACTACAATACATCATCATCTAAGATGATTCTTAAACTACTTGAAACATGCAGAGATATCCATAGAAACGGTTACGACATTGAAGTACACTGGCACTTCATGGAAGATGACGAAGATATGATAGAAGCAGGTGAGGATTACTCTGAAAATATAAAGGTTCCCTTTAAATTCATTGCCCACAGTCGTTAACTTATATACATTAAATAGTCTCAACGTAAATGGCACTTCACAAATTCCGCTTAGCAGCACAAAAAACCTTTGGTCGATTCCCCAAAACTGAGGAACTCGAAGCAAAAGACAATGCTCTTAGAAAAGAGTATGATGATTTCTTAACCTTTGGCGAATCAAAAGAGTACGCACATTATTTAGAGTTAAAGAATTATGTAGACTCAGGTGAACCTAAGCGTGTGAAGAAAGAGTTAGAATTATTAAAGTACCCAGGGTCGCAGGAGCAGTTCAAGGAACTTGAGTTAAAAAGATTAAGCAAGGATAAAGTACTCAAAAATTATCTAAAGGTTGAGGGTTCCGAAAATCTCAACTTCATTCGTGACGTTGAACTATCTGGCAAGCCTGTTCGTTACAAAGAATTAAAGCAGTTTGTTGAATCACCCGATTATCTAGTCCAGCGCAAATCCCATAAAAAGAATGATTCTGAGGAATATAAAAAAGAGCTAATCTACAAGCAGCTTAAAAAAAATCCCGATCTAAAGCGGTATTTTAAGCTTATCAACAGCACTCCATTTAAAGATTATTTCAGTTTAGAAGGATCAGATAAAGTCGCCTCATTTAATGAGCTAAAAGAATTCATTCACTCTCAAGAGTTTGTAAATAGAAAAACTTACCTTCTTTCCAAGAGAAAGTTCGAGCAATCTAAAGAATACAAGAAAGTACAAGAGTACGAGGAACTAAAAAAATCAGAGAGAATTGTTTGGTACAAATCGTTAAAGGACTCTACCAAATTTAATGAAATAAAGCGATGGGAATTAATTTTTGCCGATAACTTTGAAGAGAAAAATCTTGATAAAAGCAAATGGATTACCCGCTACTATTGGGGCGAAGCATTACTAAATAAAAGTTACTCGCTTGCAGCCGATAATCATTACTATACCGATGGAAAGAACATTGAATTTAACAACGGTATTCTTAAAATAACAACGAAAAAAGAGGAGGCAGAAGGTCTGGCTTGGGACTTAAAACTGGGATTTATCCCTAAAAAGTTCGAATACACCTCCGGATTAATAAGTACAGGACAATCCTTCAGGCAACAACATGGCCGATTTGAGGCCAAAGTTAGATTTACGGATACCCCAGGTGTTTACCATGCCTTTTGGCTTGTGGGCGATAAAATGCTTCCACATATCGATGTTTTTAGAAAAAACGCTAAAAACACATCGACTCAAGGATCTATATATACACCAAGAGATGGTAACTCAAAGCCTCTAATACTAAAAGCAAAACTCGGAGGATTTAACTTTTCCTCTAACTTCTTTATCCTAAGCATCGATTGGGATGCCAAAAGCATTGTTTGGAAAATAAATGGTATTCCCTACATGGAGACCACTCAAAATCTACCAAGCATGCCAGCCTATTTGGTGTTCTCATCGGGTGTGGTTAACGGTGTAACGCCTGCCACACTTCCTGCTAGTCTTGAGGTTGATTGGGTTAAATGCTGGAAAGAGAATTCTACTAAAGAGTAAATAAGGTAAGCCTATTCCTTCTTCTAACACTACCTGTTATCTACTTTAGGTAAGCAGAAGTGTTGTATAAAACCTTGTAGTAGGGGTTAAACGTGTAGTTATTGCCAAAAGCCCATTCCCATTTAGCAATAAACATTAATCCACTTAAATCTACAAAAACCCGAGGCGAGGTATGGGATAGAAAGTTTTCATCATCATAAAACTCTGCTTCAGTATCGCTTATAATAAGGCTACGTCCTTTAGGTAAACCATTTACGTGCCCCTGATGAATCATTTGCGACAACTGCAACCTCTCCGTATCGTTTATACGTTTTTTACTAACTAAGTAGTCTTCTATGGGCACGTGTAACTGACTAAGCGTGTTAATTGATACTATAAACTGGTAATTATTGGCAACACTACTAACCGCCTGTTCGCCCATTTGCAAGAGTATATTAAGATCCAACAGCTTACGCTTGCCTTTAGCACAATCCCATGCCCACTTAACAGCGCCCCCCGTAATATCCATTTCAACTAACTTAATATTAGGGAGTTTTTTGTACCTATGGATTATTCGTTTAGGGTGCGTTATATCGATAAGACAAATCTCAGTATTTGTGCCAAGAAGTTCGTTTAATGGGATATCGAGCAACCATCCACTTCCTAAAAATGCAACTGATTTTGGATTTCGCTTTCTTATCTCAGAAGCTATTAATTGCTGCGATCTTAATAAATGCTTTTCCAAATCGTTGCTAGAATCAAGGAGTCTGCGCTTAAAACTATTCTGACCCAACTGATATCCCATTCTTTGGAGCATCCACCACTGAGAAAAAAGTGCCATTTGTCTTGCTGGATTTAATCCATCTTTAGCACCGCAAGAAAAGCCTCCTGAGGAACCTCAACATTACCAACCTGGCGCATACGTTTTTTACCTTTTTTCTGCTTCTCGAGAAGTTTACGTTTACGCGATATATCGCCACCGTAACACTTTGCCGTAACATCCTTACGAACTGCTTTAATAGTCTCGCGGGCAATAACCTTGGTTCCAATTGCAGCCTGAACAGCAATATCGAACTGCTGACGCGGGATAAGCTCCTTAAGCTTTTCGCACATCCTTCGCCCAAATGAGTATGCATAATCTCGGTGGATTAGGGTTGATAGGGCATCAACCATCTCACCGTTCAGTAGTATGTCAAGTCGAACAAGGGTTGCCGCTTGGTAGCCCTCCATGTGGTAATCGAATGAAGCATACCCACGGGAAATCGATTTAAGCTTATCATAAAAATCGAAGACAATTTCCGATAAGGGCATAATAAAGGTCAATTCAATCCTATTGGTTGTCAAAAAAACCTGATTTTTTAGCTCCCCCCTTTTTTCGATGCAAAGCGTCATAACCACACCTAGCGATTCGCTATTAGTAATAATTTGGGCTTTGATTGTGGGTTCTTCAATATAGTCGATGAGGTTTGGTGAAGGTAACCCACTGGGATTATGTATTTCAATTAGTTCTCCCTTGGTTGTATGAACCTTGTAGGATACGTTGGGTACCGTAGTGATAACATCCATATCAAATTCGCGATATAATCGCTCCTGTACAATCTCCATATGCAGTAATCCTAAAAAACCGCATCTGAAACCAAATCCTAAAGCTAGAGAACTTTCTGGTTCGTAGGTTAGTGAGGCATCGTTAAGTATGAGTTTTTCGAGGGATGCACGCAAATCCTCATAATCATCTGCATCAACGGGATAAAGCCCTGCAAAGACCATGGGTTTTACGTTCTCAAACCCTTCAATACCCTTTGCACAAGGTCTTTCAACATGGGTAATAGTATCACCAACTTTTACCTCTGCCGAGTTCTTAATACCGGATATTATGTACCCAACATCACCGGCGCTTACAGAATCTCGTGGCGACATCTTAAGCTTAAGGACACCAACCTCATCGGCTTGATACTCTCGCTTTGTATTTATAAACTTAACTTTATCTCCCTTTTTAAGGGTACCGTTAAAAATTTTATAGTAGGCAATAATTCCCCTAAAAGAGTTATATACTGAATCGAAGATAAGAGCTTCTAAAGGTTCATTGGGATTCCCTTTTGGACTAGGAATTCTTTCAATTATTGCATCGAGAATATCCTGAACACCAATACCCGTTTTTCCGCTTGCCGAAATAATCTCATCACGCTTACAGCCAATCAACTCAACAATCTGGTCTTTAGCATCATCGACCATTGCAGCGTCCATATCAATCTTATTCACAATTGGAATAATCTCCAAATCGTGGCCTATGGCTAGGTAGAGATTAGATATTGTTTGAGCTTGAATACCCTGAGTGGCATCAACTATCAGCAGAGCCCCTTCGCACGCAGCAATGGCACGCGAAACCTCGTATGAGAAATCGACGTGGCCTGGGGTGTCAATCAGATTAAGCACATACTTCTGCCCTTCCTGCACATAGTCCATCTGTATGGCATGGCTCTTAATGGTAATCCCCTTCTCTCGTTCCAAATCCATACTATCGAGCACCTGCTCTTGCTTCTCTTTCCCGATAACGGTATTTGTAAGCTCTAGCAACCTATCGGCAAGGGTACTTTTACCGTGATCAATATGGGCAATAATGCAGAAGTTGCGTGTGTTATTCATGTTTAAAATCTATTTTTAGGAATGCAAAGATATTGAAAATTTAGCAAAAGTATAATGCATAAAAGCACAATGCAATATGCTAAAAAAAGGGGCACAAGCCCCTTTAAGTTTTATTGGTAAGGACTTATAGCGTTCGTTTAACCTCAACCTCTTGGAACGATTCTATGAGATCACCTACCTTAATATCATTGAAGTTATTGATATTTAAACCGCACTCGAATCCATTTGCCACCTCTCTGGCATCATCCTTAAATCGCTTCAGCGAACCAAGGTCACCAGTATATATCACAATTCCGTCGCGAATTAGCCTGCATTTTGCATTTCGAACTATTTTGCCCTCACGCACAATACATCCCGCAACGGTACCCACCTTGGTAATCCTAAACGTTTCAAGCACCTCGGCAGTACCAAGTAACTCCTCCTTAATCTCGGGCGAAAGCATGCCCTCCATGGCAGCTTTAACCTCATTAATGGCATCGTAAATAATTGAGTACTTTCTTATATCAATTTCTTCCTTTTCGGCTAGCCTGCGCGCGCCAATTGATGGACGAACCTGGAAGCCAATTACAATTGCATTTGAAGCTGCAGCCAGTAAGATATCGGATTCGGAAATTTGGCCAACAGCCTTATGGATAACGTTTACCTGTATTTGCTCGGTTGATAGTTTGATCAGTGAGTCGGACAGAGCCTCAATGGAGCCGTCAACGTCTCCCTTTAGCACAATGTTAAGCTCCTGGAAGTTACCGATGGCTATACGACGACCAATCTCATCGAGGG
>CALGIR010000122.1 GCA_937915475.1 uncultured Bacteroidales bacterium | reverse complement strand
GCTGGTGGAAGAATGGTTATCCAGAGTATTTTGCCAAAGTAATAAACTCAACTAACTGGATAGGCATTGATATAGAAGTAAATGGCGAAACGTTGGATTTGGCCAAATGTAGCGTTGATGATTTTCGCCGTGTGTTAAACATGAGGGAGGGTTACCTCGAAAGGTCTTTTACCTGCGAGATGCCTTCGGGTATAAAGGTGGCGGTTTCAGCAAAACGCTTTCTCAGCATTGTCAACTCAGAGCTGGGAGCAATTCGTTATAGCATAAAACCCCTTAATGCAGCTGCAAATATAAAATTTCAGCCATACCTTGATGCTGATGTAAGCAATGAGGACTCGAACTATGGCGAAAAGTTTTGGGATATTATTGAAGCGAATGCTTCATCGGCAGAGGCATACATTGTAACCAAAACCAAAAAACTCGATTTTCACGTTGGCCATGCCATACGGTTTTCACTATATATCAACGGAGAATTGCAGAAAGTAGACGCAACGGTTATAAATCAAGAAAAATATGTAGGTGCTTCGTTTGAGGTGAAGGCTAAAGCAGGCGACGAACTTGTACTATATAAGTACGGCGCAGTTATATCGAGCCTAAACCACCAGAAGGGTACTTTTGCTAAAGTGCTAACAGGTTTATTGGACAGCGCACTGGGCAAGGGTTTTAATCAGATGCTTAAGGAGCAGGCCAATGCATGGGAAGATGTTTGGTCGCATAGCGACATCACCATTGAGGGCGATATTGCAGCTCAACAGGCCATTCGCTTTAATATTTTTCATCTTAGCCAAACCTATACCGGAGAGGATGACCGATTGAATATTGGCCCTAAAGGTTTTACAGGTGAGAAATATGGCGGTTCAACCTATTGGGATACCGAAGCCTACTGTTTACCATTCTATATGATTACGCATGGACAAAAAGTTGCCCGCCAGCTTTTGCTCTATAGATATAAGCACCTTGAAAAGGCCATTGAAAACGCCAAAAAGTTGGGCTTTAGCGACGGAGCAGCCCTATTCCCAATGGTTACAATGAATGGGGAGGAGTGCCATAATGAGTGGGAGATAACCTTTGAGGAAATCCACCGTAACGGTGCAATTGCCTTTGCTATTTTCAATTACGTTCGCTATACCAACGATAAGGGTTATCTGGCTGATTTTGGGCTAGAACTTCTCATTGCCGTTGCCCGCTTTTGGGAGCAAAGGGTAAACTTTTCGGAGGAGAAGGGTAAATACGTTATGCTTGGTGTAACTGGGCCAAACGAGTACGAAAATAACGTAAACAACAACTGGTACACAAACCTAATTGCTAATTGGTGTATGGAGTACACCGATGAGATAGTAAGTTATGTTAAGAAAACTGAGCCAGAAAAGTACAACGCTTTGGTTAGCAAAATCTCTTTTGATGAGAAGAATGAGATTGCTAAATGGCGAGAAATTAGGGAGAAGATGTTTTTCCCTATTAACGAGAAGCTGGGAATATTCCTTCAGCAAGAGGGATACATGGATAAGGAGCAGGTTCTTGTAAAAGACTTAGACCCAAAGCATAGGCCCATTAACCAGCAGTGGAGCTGGGACCGTATTCTACGTTCATGCTTTATAAAACAGGCCGATGTGCTTCAGGGCTTGTATTTTTTAGAGGATAGGTTTGATATTGAAACTATCCGAAGGAATTTCGAATTCTACGAGCCGCGTACTGTTCACGAATCGTCATTATCGCCCTGCGTACATTCTGTTCAGGCTTCATTAATTGGAGACATTGACAAAGCCTACGAGCTTTACTTACGAACTGCTCGCTTAGATTTAGACGATTATAACAACGAGGTGAAGGAGGGATTGCATATTACAAGCATGGCCGGAACCTGGATTTCAATAGTGGAAGGCTTTGGTGGAATGCGTGTTAGGGATAATAAGCTATCGTTTAAACCATTAATCCCTAAACAATGGAAATCGTATAGTTTTAAGGTATGGTTTAGGGAGAATATACTACTAGTAATTGTTAATGGAGAGTCTATTACAATTACAAATGAGGAGGGACCCTCGCTTTCGGTTATTGTAAATGATGTAACTCAGACCATAGCCTCAGAATCGAACATTAAAATTGCAAAATAGTATGCAATACCATTTGTAATAATTAAATTTAGAATGATAAAAAGACCAAAATTGTTCAAGCAGATTTATAGCAACAAGGAAGAAATAATTCTAAGGGATTACCTTGCTCTTGAACGAACAAAATTGGCCA
This sequence comes from uncultured Bacteroidales bacterium, assembly GCA_937915475.1. Classification (GTDB taxonomy): domain Bacteria; phylum Bacteroidota; class Bacteroidia; order Bacteroidales; family Tenuifilaceae; genus Perlabentimonas. The sequence goes on along the minus strand of CALGIR010000122.1, from coordinate 4,935 downwards.
ACGAGCGAACTTTGTTGTCCTATACCAGAACATCGCTTTATATGCTACTGGGTGGGATTGCCTTTTTAGAGCTTCGCGATTTTTCCCAATTACGATGGATTGGATACGTAGCCATATTTCTTAGCATAATTTTTGGTATTTTTGGTGTTCTAAGATATTTTCAGATTCGAATTCGATTGAGGCGTTACTATGACCAAAGGAACGATGAACCAACAGTGCCCCAGGAATAGGATTTGTTGATATGTATTTATGGGTTTTAATGTTTTAACTTAATTACTAATACTATGAAAAAATTTCCGTCTGGTGTACTAACTGGTAAACAAGTTCAAGAGGTTTTTGCAGCAGCAAAAGCTGAGGGGTGGGCTATACCTGCCGTTAACGTAACTGGTACCGATACCATAAATGCTGTTCTTGAAACAGCCCGCGAAGTGGGTTCGCCCGTTATTATTCAATTTTCCAACGGAGGAGCTTCCTTTTATGCAGGCAAAGGCCTATCCAACGAGGGACAAAATGCTGCAATTTTAGGTGCAATTTCAGGTGCAAAGCACGTTCATTTATTGGCTAAGGAATATGGGGTACCTGTAATAATGCATACCGACCATGCCGCAAAAAAACTATTACCCTGGATTGATGGCTTGCTCGATGCTGGTGAACTGCATTTTAAGGAAACGGGCATGCCACTTTATAGTTCCCACATGCTCGATTTATCAGAGGAGAGTTTAGAGGAGAATATAGAAATATCTGCAAAATACCTTGAGAGGATGTCGAAGATTGGCATGACACTCGAGATTGAGCTAGGGATTACAGGCGGCGAAGAGGATGGTGTTGATAACACCAATGTTGATACTTCAAAGCTTTACACTCGACCCGAGGAGGTTTCGTATGCATACGAGCAGCTAATGAAAATTAGCCCAAACTTTACCATTGCCGCTTCTTTTGGTAATGTGCATGGGGTTTATAAACCTGGAAATGTTGTGCTTAGCCCCGAAATTTTAAGAGACTCGCAGGAGTATATCCAAAAAAAGTTCAATACCGATAAAAAGCCGGTTAGTTTTGTATTCCATGGTGGCAGCGGGTCGGAGAAGGAGAAGATTGAAGAGGCCATAAGCTATGGCGTAATTAAAATGAATTTGGATACCGATTTACAGTGGGCATTTTGGGATGGTGTTCGTAAGTACTCTGCCGATAAGTTCGATTTCTTACAGGGGCAAATTGGAAACCCCGAAGGTGACCATAATCCCAATAAAAAATATTACGACCCTCGTGCTTGGCTTCGCAAGGGCGAAGAAAGCATTATAAAAAGGCTTAAAATTTCATTCGAAGATTTGAACTGCCTAAACAGAGGTTAACTCTATTGAAGAACCCTTCCTAAACTATTTATCATCATAGTCAGGGAGGGTTTTAAATTTTTTGAAGTATGAAGGGATTACTTGCAACTGTTTTACTGCTCCTGACAATGTTCATAACCAGTGCGCAAAATACAATTCGGGTTGAACCGCCAAACTGGTGGGTGGGGATGGAGAGCCCTGATTTGCAGCTTATGGTTTATGGTGAGGACATTGGCAATGCTGTTAAAGTTGAAGTGGAGTACTCTGGTGTTGAGCTAGCTAGTTTTGATAGAGTTGACAACCCTAACTATCTATTCCTAAACTTTAGCATAAGTAAAACTGCTCAGTCAGGCTATTTCGATATTACATTTTGGTATTCAGAATCAGAATCAAGTGTTTATAGGTATTACCTAAACCAAAGACGCGAGGGCTCGGCTCAACGCAAAGGGTTTGATGCCTCTGATGCCATGTATTTGCTCTTTCCCGATAGGTTTGCAAATGGCGATAGCAGTAACGATATTTTTGAGGGAATGCCTGATAAGTTCAATCGCGAGGATTTATATGCTCGTCATGGTGGTGATATTCAAGGGATAATTAATCATTTAGATTATATCAAAAACTTGGGCATGACTGCCATCTGGATAAATCCTGTTTTGGAAAGCAATCAGCCTTGGCAGTCCTATCATCAGTATGCCATAACCGATTTTTATAATGTGGATAGGCGTTTTGGTAGCAACGAACTCTACCAGCAGTTGGTTGAAAAGGCACACGGCAAGGGTTTAAAGATTATTAACGATATGATATTTAACCATTGTGGCAGCAATCACTGGTGGATTAATGATTTACCATCGGACGATTGGTTAAACCAATGGCCAGAGTTTACCCGTACAAACTATCGCATTCCTGCCATATTCGACCCGCATGCTTCCGAGGCCGACAAAAGGCTTATGGCCGATGGCTGGTTCGATACGCATATGCCCGACCTAAACCAGCGAAATCCGTATTTGGCAAAATATTTTATTCAGAACAGTATTTGGTGGGTTGAGTATGCAAACCTCGATGGCATTAGAATGGACACTCACCCGTATCCCGATAAGGAGTTTATGGCAAGGTGGACCCGTGCTGTGATGGAGGAGTATCCTAACTTTAATATTGTTGCCGAAACGTGGGTAAACTATCCCGCTTGGGTTGCATATTGGCAAACTGGAGCACTCAACAGGGATGGGTTCGATTCTGGAATTCCCACTGTTATGGATTTTCCGCTTTTCTACGCAATTAACAAGGCATTTGACGAGAGTGACGGTTGGGATGTTGGCCTACACAGGCTTTACGAAATTCTTGCCCATGATTTTCTTTACGCCGATTTGAATAATATCCTAATATTTGCCGATAACCACGACCTTTCGCGGTTTATGAAGAGTAAGGATTTGGCCATTGGCCGATTTAAGTTGGGGATGGCTTTTCTGCTAACAACACGTGGTATTCCTCAGGTTTACTACGGTACAGAAATCTTGATGGATGGTGATGATGCCAATGGACATGGCGTTTTACGAAAAGAGTTTCCAGGGGGATGGACCGACCATAAACGCTCTGCGTTTTCTGCTGAAGGTAGAACTAAAAAGGAAAACCAGGCATGGAACTATATGAGCACATTGCTAAACTGGCGTAAAACGGCAACAGCCGTCCATAACGGCAAGCTTGTTCAGTTTATTCCTGAGAACGAGGTTTATGTGTATTTTCGCCAGAATGAGGAGCAAACGGTAATGGTGATTCTTCATAATGGGTATCAACCCAAAGTGCTTAAAACCGACAGGTTTAACGAGATACTTCAAGGCTTCTCAAAAGGGATTGATATAATTACAGGAAAAGAACTGGTTGACCTACAAAAGATTCAGCTTTCACCACGCTCTGCTATGGTTGTTGAGCTTAAATGATTGAATGTTAATATTGTTTTGTAAACGGTAATACGTACAAAAGTTTTTAAAACCAGAGTTATTCATTTTCTCATAAAATACATCTATTATGAAAAGGATTCTGATAATTTTCATCGCAACCATGCTCGCATCGTGCGATGCAAGGGAGGTAATTCCTCATTTTGCTAAAACATCTGATATTTATGGCCTGGCATCGGTAGTGTGGCTATCAGGAACCGAAACGGAGATAATCCTAAAGCATTATTTTATGGATATTAATCGCATCGATTCCATTGTAGCACCAAAGTTATTTAACGTTGATATTGCACCCGATAATGCTGCGGTATGGCTAAAAGCCAAAAACGACGATATTCCTAAACTCTCAGAGCTAAAAGTTTGGGTCAATGGAGTAGGATATTCCATACTAATGCGAAAAAGCCGGAAGCAATCCGTTGAGTTCACATATCAACCCAAAAATAAGCAGCCAAAAACAGTTCAGCTAGCTGGGCAGATTAACGATTGGAACCCAAGTAAAACTAACCTCGAGAAGGTTGGTCATGTTTGGAAAACCACTCTTTGGCTAAATCCTGGAAATTACCATTATCAGGTTGTGGTTGACGGAGAGTGGATTCTTGACCCTGCAAATCCTGACATAGAGGATAATAATATAGGGGAAGAAAACTCAGTTCTGCGGTTAGCGGGTAGTAACCCCAATTTGTTGCCATTTATCTATACAACTAGCACCAAGGGTAAAAAGATTCATTTAGGCTTTCAGAATGCAGTCGATGAACTTTTTGTTTACTGGGAAAACTATCGATTAGGTGATGAATTTGTTTCGATTAATGGGAGTGAGGCAACAATCATAATCCCAGCAAATGCTGATGGTATAAAACGTTCGCATATTAGGGTTTGGGCATATAATTCTGAGGGCGAATCCAACGATTTGATTATTCCACTCGAAAAGCGAAGTGCTGTAACCGCTACATCACAGCTAAATCGTTCCGATTTATATTCTCAGATTATGTACTCACTTATGGTTGACCGTTTTTACAATGCGAATTTAGAGAACGACCAACCCGTAAATGACCCCGATATTCACCCAAAGGCAAACTATTACGGTGGCGATATTGCCGGCATAACCCAAAAGATTGAAGATGGATATTTCGACTCGCTGGGCATTCGCACTATTTGGGTTTCACCCATTACGCAAAATCCTTTAGGTGCCTACGGTTTGTACCCAACCCCTCGTACCAAATTTTCGGGCTACCATGGCTACTGGCCAATATCATCGTCAAAGGTCGATTTTAGATTTGGTACGTCCGATGATGTTCATCGAATGCTGGCCGAGGCCCACAAGCGTGATATAAATGTTATACTCGATTATGTGGCCAACCACGTGCATCAAGAGCATCCGCTTTACAAAAATCACCCCGATTGGGTTACACCACTCTATTTGCCCGATGGTACTATGAATACCGAGAAATGGGATGAGCATCGTTTAACCACATGGTTTGATACGTTTATGCCAACGCTCGATTTGGAGCGGGCGGAGGTTTACGAACCCATGACCGATTCGGCACTTTTTTGGGTAACCCAATATAAATTTGATGGTTTCCGTCACGATGCAACTAAGCATATCCCAGAGGTTTTTTGGCGGACGCTTACCCGAAAAATTAAGGAGAGCGTTGAGCCCA
>CALGIR010000121.1 GCA_937915475.1 uncultured Bacteroidales bacterium | reverse complement strand
CAAGTGTTTCAGGGCCTTATTATTTTCTGTTTTGAACTGATTCCTAGTTAACTAGTTCAACAACAATTTAGCTGTGGATAGGAAAGCAGTAGCATATTTTTGCTAAAAACTTAAGAGTAAAAAAAGCGCGCATCAAAATTTGATGCGCGCTTTTACTATCTTATCTGTAGAAATTGTTAGTTGACTATCCCTATTTCTATTGGTGATGAGCCAAACGCAGAGGATTTGTTTTTGAATTGCTCAATCCCCTTATCCAAAAACGCTACAAACTCATCAACGTTGGTGTTAAAGCTATAAGGGTTGGTTAGTAATTCTTCGCCATTATCTAGCAAAACATAGAATGGTTGGCTGTTCACATTGTACCTCTTAATCTGAAAATCAGCATTTATCTTACCAATGGTGTTTTTCACCTTACCGTCAACGGTTGAGGTTATCCATTCCGATTCGGGCAATTCTTTACGCTCATCAACATAAAGTGCAACTACAACATAGTCGTTTTTCAAACGCTGAATTACCCGAGGATCGCTCCAAACTCTTTGCTCCATCACCTTACAGTTTGAGCAGGCATGTCCAACAAAATCAACAAATAGTGGTTTGTTCTGCTCGCGCGCACAGGCTAAGGCCTGATCGTAGTCAAAATAACCCTGAATGCCGTGCGGGAGGTGGAGAAAGTCTGCATGCTTTGGTTCTTCACAAATTGATGATTTATCGTTTGTTGAGATGGTTGACCTTTGTCCAATCATTTCAACAAGGTCAAAACTGTGTCCTGTTTTTGGCGGAATTAAGCCCGATAAACCTTTTAAAGGAGCACCAAACATTCCAGGAACAAGGAATATGGTAAATGCAAAGGTGGCAATAGCCAACATCATCCTAACAAAACCAATATGTTCTACTGGCGAATCGAATTTAAACCTGATTTTACCCAGAAGGTATAGTCCAAGCATTATAAATATGGCAATCCAAATGGCCAGGAATACTTCGCGACCAAGGATTCCTAAATGGTAACTTTGGTCGACAACCGAAAGGAACTTTAGACCAAAGGCTAACACAATAAAGCCTAAAACAATTTTTACAGAGTTTAACCATCCACCTGATTTTGGCAGCTTATTTAGCCACGATGGAAAAATGGCGAACAGCGTAAAAGGAACAGCAAATGCCAGCGAGAAGCCTAACATTCCAATAATTGGCTTAAGCCCAATTCCAGCAGCCGATTCAACAAGGATTGCTCCAACAATTGGCCCAACGCACGATAGGCTCACAATTACCAGCGTAAGCGCCATAAAGAAAGAACCAATAAACCCACCCTTATCCGCTTTGCTATCGGTTTTTGTCGATAAGCTGCTGGGTAGCGTTATTTCGAACAATCCAAAGAAAGAAGCGGCAAATGTCATAAAAAGCAAGAAGAAGATTAGGTTTGGAAGCCAATGCGATACTAGCTGATTGGCAAACCCTGCCCCAACGCTGGTTAGCGAAACAATTAAACCAATTGATGTGTATATTACAATAATGCTGATGCCAAATATAAAAGCATTAAGGATAGCGTTAAACTTATTCTTTTGCTTGCCCATAAAGAATGATACCGTCATGGGTATCATTGGGAATACGCAGGGGGTAAGCAAACCAGCTAACCCTGCAGCAAACGAAATAAGGAAAAATAGAATTAACGAAGAGTCTGAACTTTTAGCTTTCGCATCCTCAGTGGTTACTGTTGCGGATTTGTCGTTCGTAGTTTCTTCTTTTGTAGTGGTTGGTGTTTCACTAATTGAAGTTGAGAAATCGGAGGTTAAAAAAATACACTTATCCTCAAAACAAGCTTGGTACTCAATTTCTCCTGATATTAATGCGCTAGTTTGGTTCTTACTTAGACTAATCGTTTGAATAAAGCGAGCCTTATTTTCAAAATAGGCTAAGTCTAAATCAAAAATATCATCGTGTTCAATTTTGATGTCACCAATTGGCCTTGGGGTTCCTTCAACGGAAAAGGCTTCATTCTCATTAAAAATAAAGGTTGTAGGTATAGGCCCGCCCGGAGGGTTCTCCGACGAGTATAGTTGCCATCCCATATCTATTGCGGCATCGAAAATTACATCATAGGTTGTTTCATCAACCTTTTGTGTGCTAACTTTCCATTTTACTGGATTTTGAACTTGGCTATACGTGCTACTTGAAACTAGAATTGCAAGTGCAACAACAGCAATTGAAAATGCTCTCTTCATAGTTATAGTTTTCGGAAAAATTATTTTTAAACTGTATTCGTAACAATATTGATAGATTAAAGTTCATTAAAAAAACCAAGCGTTCTTTAAGTATTTATATTCAACAATTTAGTTCATAAAAAAGCCGTTGCAGAGTGCAACGGCTTAAATTGGCGTTAGAATTCTATCTTTTTTTCGTTTTGGTCAAGAAAATTGTACTCTAAAAAATTGTAGGATGAGATGGGGATAACCTTGAGCGAACACTTGTATTGTTTGCTCCATTTGTAACGCTTACTAAAAATATCCTTGGTAAGATATGCTGCAACAAATGGATGTACCTTGAGAATAAACTTTTTTATATCCTTGTCGCTTACAAGGAATGCCAACCTGTTCTCAATCTCCTCTTCGAGGAGCACGGCTGGCTTAATTTCGCCAGTTCCGTTGCATGTTGGGCATTTTTCAAGTGTTTCAATGTGCATCTCGGGCCGTACTCTTTGCCTGGTTATTTGCATTAGCCCAAATTTGGTGAGAGGCAAGATGTTGTGCTTTGTTCTATCCTTACTCATAAGCTCTTTCATCTTGTCGAACACCATTTGGCGGTTTTCGTTAAGGTGTAAATCAATGAAATCCACCACGATAATTCCGCCCATGTCCCTTAGCCTAAGTTGTCTGTTGATTTCCTCTGCAGCAGCAAGATTAACCTCAAGGGCATTTGTCTCTTGGTCGTTACCCGCTTTAGAACGGTTGCCGCTGTTCACATCAATTACGTGAAGTGCTTCGGTATGCTCAATAATAAGGTAAGCCCCGCTTTTAAACGAAACGGTTTTACCAAACAGTCCCTTGATTTGTTTCTCAATTCCAAAGTTCTCGAAAATTGGTGTTTTGCCAGAGTACAGCTTCACAATTTTCTCCTTTTCAGGTGCAATCGTGCTAATGTATTCTTTTATGTCATTGTATATGCTGTCGTCGTTAACATATATGCTGTTGAACGAAACGTTAAGCATATCGCGAATAATGGCTGAGGTTCGCTTTAACTCGCTAAGTATTATGCTGGGTGGCTGGCTGTTTTTAGTCTTATCGTAAGCCATTTCCCATTTTTTGATAAGGCTTTTAAGTTCAGCATCGAGGATGGCTACTTTCTTTCCTTCCGCTGCTGTACGTATGATTACACCAAAGCTCTTAGGAACTATGCTTTCGAGTAATCGTTTTAGGCGCTTTCGTTCCTCAGTAGAGGTGATTTTTTGCGAAATGGATACCTTATCTGAAAAGGGGAGAAGTACAATGTTTCGCCCTGCTATGGAAATCTCAGCACTTAGCCTTGGTCCCTTAGTAGAAATGGGTTCTTTGGCAATTTGAACAAGCACGGTTTGTCCGCTTGTAAGAATATTGGATATTTTACCGCCCTTGTCAATCTCAGGTTCAAGTTTGAACTTTGGAAGTGTTACTACTTTTCCTTTTTTTGTTTGAGCAACCTGTAAAAACTTATGAAACGACTTAAACTGTGGTCCTAGATCGAGGTAGTGCAAAAATGCATCTCTTTCGTAACCTACGTCAACAAATGCAGCGTTTAGCCCAGGCATTATTTTCTTAACCTTACCAAGATAGATGTCGCCAACCGAAAACTGAACGTTGCTTTTCTCTTTGTTGAGTTCAACAAGTTGTTTGTCTTCAAGCAGAGCTAAAGCAACTTCAGATGTTCGTACATCAATAATAAGCTCTGTATTCACATTCAGAATGTATTAAGTTTTGGTGAGGTGTTATTAAACAATACCAACCTAAAGAACATTGTAGTTCCTTAGGTTGGACATGTTGGTTTTCAAAGTTGTTATGTTATTACAACCTTATTTCTTCTTCTTGTGGCGATTTTTACGCAAGCGTTTTTTACGCTTGTGGGTTGCCATCTTATGCCTCTTTCTTTTTTTTCCGCTTGGCATGGTAATATTATTATTATGTGATTAAATAAGTGGATTACTTAACGTGGGTTTTAACCTTGTTTACGAAGGATTTAGCTGGCTTAAAAGCAGGAATATAATGCTCAGGTATAATAATGGTAGTGTTTTTAGAGATGTTACGTGCAGTTTTTTGTGCGCGCTTTTTCACTATAAAACTTCCAAACCCCCTAAGGTATACGTTATCATCCTTTACTAGAGACTCTTTCACTGTCTCCATAAAGGCCTCAACTGTCTTCTGTACAGTTACCTTTTCAATTCCAGTTTTTTTGGAAATCTCGTTAACGATATCTGCTTTTGTCATTTTTTAAAATCTTTAATTATCAATAAAATTAAGGTTGTAATTCTTAAATTGGACTGCAAATATAACTCATTTAAGTTTATAAATAAAGAACTTTCTAACTAATTTTGTCAAATTACTTTTCATTAACTATTGATTTAATGGATTTTAAAACGCTATTGAGTAGTTGGTATGCTAAAAATGCCAGAAGTTTGCCTTGGCGCGAAACATCTGATCCTTATAAGATTTGGGTATCGGAGGTTATCCTGCAGCAAACTAGGGTTGCACAGGGAACGGCCTATTACCATAGGTTCATTAACAAATTCCCATCGGTTAAGCATTTGGCCAATGCCCATGAGGACGATGTGCTTAAGGTATGGCAAGGTTTAGGTTACTATACTAGAGCACGTAATCTGCTTGCTGCTGCCAAATATATTGAGAATGAGCTAAACGGGAAGTTTCCAAATACGTACCAAGAATTGCTGAAACTCAAAGGGGTTGGTCAATATTCTGCTGGAGCAATTGCTTCTTTCGTCTTTAAGGAGCCTGTGCCAGCAATCGATGGGAATGTGTATAGGATTATTGCTAGAATATTCGGGGTTTTTGACTCTCCTTACACCTCGCAGGGTAAGGCTACCTTTAGAAAAGTGGTGGAAGAGTTAATGGATAAGTTAGCGCCAGATCAGTTTAACCAAGCCTTGCTTGATTTTGGCGCCTTGCAGTGTGTCCCCCGAAGTCCCGATTGCAGTATTTGTCCCTTTATTCACTATTGTTACGCACATAGGAATAATATAATTGATTTTTTACCAACTAAGGCAAAAAAGATTAAAACTAGGAATAGATACTTTACCTATCTGCTTATTCGTCACGGCGATTATACGTTCCTCTCCAAAAGAAAATCAAAAGATATTTGGAAGTCACTTTACGAGTTTCCGCTAATTGAAACCGAAAAACCATTGACAGCAGAAAAACTGCAGGATGATGATGAGTGGAACCTACTGCTCGCTTCCTCCGATTCTGAAATTGTTTATTTCTCGCCATCTGTTAAGCATCTATTGAGCCATCAGGTTATTATGGCCCATTTTGTTATTGTTAATATTACCAGGGTTACAAAAAATTTATCGGATAAATTTAAGAAGGTGCACACCAACTCTATTGATTCGTACACTATTCCTACCCTTATTGATAACTTTTTGGCAGCGGAACCAGCAGCAAAATACTTTTTAAATTCACCATCACCATAGAATTATTTTGTAAGTTTGAATTGCCATGTTTAATTGTATATGTTTATATTTGTAGTTTAGTAATCAACTAAAAAGAACAACCATGAGTGTAAATAAGGTAATTTTAGTAGGCAACGTAGGTAAAGATCCGGAAGTAAGGCACCTTGAGGGTGGCATTACTGTTGCTCGTTTTCCATTGGCCACAAACGAAACCTATACCGATAAAAGTGGACAAAGGGTAACCCAAACCGAATGGCACAATATTGTTGTATGGCGCGGACAAGCAGAAGTAGCCGAGAAATATATTAAGTCGGGGAAGTTGCTTTACGTTGAGGGTAGGCTAAGAACCAACACCTATGATGATAAGGAAACTGGTGTTAAAAAGTATTTTACCGAGATTCACTGTTCAAATTTCAGGTTTCTTGGTCCATCAACAACCGACGGTGTTACAAGAGATGAGCGAAGCGATTCAGCAGCTGTAAAAGATTCGGGTAAGGAGGATGACTCTTTGATGCCCCAGCCCGACGATGATTTGCCTTTCTAGCATGAGTCGGAAACATTTTTCATAAAAAAACAATAATTGAATTTCATACTTTTTACTGTATTAAGTGTACTAGCACTACCCAAGATTGAACTATACCCTATTACAGTAGGTGTAGTTATTGGTCTTGTTATTCTTGTTTTACTTATGGCTTTGTCGAGTCTCGTTTCTGGCTCGGAGTCCTCATTCTTTTCGCTTACTCCAACCCATATAAAAAGCCTTAAGGAGGATGAAGGTCGAGCAAGTAAAGTGGTTCTCGAATTGCTCCAAAAACCAGAGAGATTGCTCGCAACAATTCTAATAGCCAACAACTTTATTAATGTTGCGATTATAATTCTTTCAACTTTTTTAACTAATTCCATAATCGATTTCTCAAATTCACCAATATTTGGGTTTATTTCTCAGGTAGTTGTAATTACGTTTATAATTTTACTGTTTGGTGAGATTGCTCCTAAAATACTGGCCACCAGCAAGCCAAAATCTTTTGCGCGGGCAATGGCTTTGCCGATGTTTGTTCTATATAAGATATTCTATCCGCTCAACCATATGCTAGTCTCATCAACAGCACAGGTTAGTCGCAGGTTTAATCCCCGCAGAAACATATCTATAGATGAAATTGGTGATGCACTCGACATAACCTCAGGACACCATCCTGAGGAGAAGAAGATACTGCGGGGTATTGTTACCTTCGGACATATAGAGGTGCAGGAAATTTTAAAACCTCGTCTCGATGTTGTTGCTGTCGAAATTTCTTCGGGATTCAACAAGTTAAAGGCAGTTGTTATTGAGTCTGGTTATAGCAGAATTCCTGTCTACGAGGAATCTTTTGACGAGATTAAGGGTGTATTATACGTCAAAGACCTGATACCCCATATCGATGAGTCCGATTCGTTTGAATGGCAAAAGCTTTTGCGGGAAGCATATTTTGTTCCTGAGACTAAAAAAATAAATGAGTTACTGTCGGAGTTTCAGTCAAACAGAATTCACCTTGCAATTGTGGTCGATGAGTATGGCGGAACTTGTGGAATTGTCTCTCTTGAGGATATCCTCGAAGAAATAGTAGGGGAGATTTCCGATGAATCTGATGAAGAGGTTAGCCTTTATACAAGGATTGATGACCAGAACTATTTTTTTGAGGGAAAAATTCTTATTAACGATTTTTGCAAGGTACTCGAACTAGACGATTCAATTTTTGAAAAGGTTAGGGGCGAAGCGGAAACGCTTGCAGGTGTTATTCTCGAAATAACAGGCCATTTACCCAGCAAAAACGATGTGATAAACCACAAACATTTTAGGTTTACCATTGATTCTGTCGATAACAAAAGAATAAAAAGACTAAAGGTCAAGGTTTTAAATGATATGCATTAGCATGAGAAGAACTGCACTTTATTTTATACTGATTTTAATATTGCAATTGTTAATTGGCTGCTCCGATACACCAGTTCCTCGCCCACGCGGGTATGTTCGTATTGATTTTCCCCAGCACGACTATGTACAGTTCGATTCTGCTAATTTCCCATACCGCTTTAAATACCCTTCATATAGCAAGGTGAGGATTGACGATTCGCGTAATACAGAGCCACACTGGGTGAATGTAGATTTTGACGATTATAAAGCCCGAATTCATATTAGCTATAAGGATGCGAGGGGAATGCTCGATTATCTAATGGAGGATTCCCGAAAACTAGCCTTTAAGCATACATACAATGCTGAGTCGATAACCGAACGGTTTTTTGAGAATTCCGATAAAAAGGTTTACGGTATTCTATATAGCATGAAAGGGAACACTGCCAGTTCTTGGCAGTTTTATGTAACCGATTCGGTAAGGCATTTTCTCAGAGGAGCACTTTATTTTTCTGTTTCACCAAATAAGGACTCGCTTGCACCGTCAATAGACTTTTTTGGCGAAGATTTGATTGTGCTTATGGAATCGGTAGAGTGGAAAAACAATAATTAGGTTTATGGCTGTTGTTGAGATTTTAGAAGCAGATGATTATACGCTAGGTATATGGAGGGTTGAGGAGACCGAGGAGGAACTTAAAGAGATTGTGGGTGGTGAATACTTTCCTGGATTGGCTCGTATTTCCAATAGCCGCAGAAAACTTGAATGGTTGGCTGCGCGCGCTCTGCTTCGCGAGTTTGGGTACACAGGTCATGTGATGTATCATCCCACTCGCCGACCTTTTCTAGCGCGTTCGCGTTCGCATATATCTATAAGCCATTCTTACCCATACGTTGTTGTAATCCTAAGTAGCGATTTGCTTGTGGGGGTTGATATAGAGTCGTTTACTCGTCCATTCATAGAGGTTAGCGATAAGTATCTGTCAAAAAACGAAAAAAAGTGGGTAGATATTGATGACAACCGCCAACTGTCGTTAATTTGGAGTGCAAAGGAAGCTATTTATAAACTACCCGGCATGGAGGGGCTAGGTGCTGCTTACATGGATGTTAAACCCATTGCTAATTTAGCTAAAGAAGGGAAGTTTGAAGCTACCGTCAGACTTGGCGGAACAGTTCAACGATTAAATTTACACTATTTTTATTTGGGTTACTTTAACGTGGTTTGGGTGGGATGTAATCCCAAATTGTTAGAATGGTAGGGTTATGATTTATAGTCAACTTCTAAAATCACAGAAAGGCCTGTTTGCTCTGCTTGTCGATCCAGATAAGTATAGTTTTCATGAACTTAAAGGATTATCGCAACGAGCACAAAAGGCAAGTGTTGACATAATTCTGCTTGGCGGAAGCCTTACAAGCACAGGAATTGAGCAAACTTTAATGACCATTAAGCAGCACTCTTCAATTCCAATCGTTTTGTTCCCTGGCAATGCGTTGCAGTTTACTCCCAGTGCCGATGCTATATTACTGCTATCATTGATATCGGGCAGAAATCCCGATTTTTTAATCGGTAACCATGTTTTGGTTTCTCGAGCTCTGCATGAGAGCGGAATGGAGGTTATACCAACTGGATACATCTTAATTGAATCGGGAGCAGTAACCTCGGTGCAGTACATGAGCGACACCTTGCCAATTCCCCGCAACAAGAGCGATATAGTGGTGGCAACTGCCATTGCTGGGCAGCAACTGGGTCTGAAAAGTATTTACCTTGAGGCTGGTAGTGGTGCCGATTTGCCTGTTCCCAAAGAGATTATTAGTGAGGTAAGAAAGTTTGTTGATTTGCCCATAATAGTTGGAGGAGGTCTCAGAACTCCTGATGCTGCTCGAGGTGCACGAGAAGCGGGTGCAAATATGATTGTTATTGGGAATGTGCTTGAGAAAGATGCTGGTTTACTAAGCGAACTAGTTGCTGCAAGCAGATAAAAAAAGCGTTGAAACTTGTTTCAACGCTTTTTTTATGAAATCTAAATTTACTTAATCTCGTAGGTGTCACCACTGTGAAGTAGATCATCCATACATTTAATTTTGGAGTTTTTCTGAACCTCAAGAAGTTGGTCTCTAACGTTATCGTCGTAAGTAGGATATTTTACGGCTCTAATAACACCAAGTGCAAATGGGAATTCTGGATACGTCATATTGGTAAGCATCATATGAACTCCAGGATTAGGGTTTTTAGCATCGTGAACTAGAATTTGATCAAGGGTGTAACCATCCTCGCCAATAGTAACCACTTTAAGGTTATTCCCAATCATAACAAGGCCTTTTTCATTATCCTTGCCAAAGAGCATTTTCTCACCGTGTCTTAGAACAATTGTTCTGTCCTCTCTATTCTCTTTGTCGGTAATGGAAGCGTGAGTTTTATCATTAAAAATTACGCAGTTTTGTTGAACAACTACAACCGATGTTCCATCGTGCTTAGCGGCTTGAACAAGGACTTCGGCGGTTAACTTTACGTCCATATCAATTGAACGGGCAAAGAATGTTCCCTTTGCACCAATAATAAGTTCACCAGGATTGAAGGGTTGCTCAACAGTGCCGTAAGGGGATGTTACAGTTTTGACCCCAAGTTTTGATGTTGGACTATACTGACCTTTAGTTAATCCGTAAATCTCGTTGTTAAACAGTATGATATTCATATCAATATTCCTTCGGATTGCGTGTATAAAGTGATTCCCGCCAATTGCTAAAGCATCACCATCGCCAGTTAATTGCCATATGCTTAACTTGGGGTTGGCTACTTTTGCTCCTGTTGCAATTGCAGGTGCCCTACCGTGAATACCATGAAATCCGTATGTGTCCATGTAGTATGGGAAGCGGCTTGAACAGCCAATCCCAGATATGAAAGCATACCTTTCTTTGCTGTAGTCCAATGCTTCGGATACCTCGGGTAGTGCACGATAAACAGAGTTCAGTATAGCATGATCGCCACAACCCGGGCACCATTTTACTTCTTGATCGCTTTTAAAATCTTGCGTAGTATAATTGTGTTTGCCCATGATTACTTGCCCTCCAATATTTGGTTAAATCTATCTTTAAGTTCAGTAATAGTAAAGGGTAACCCTTGTACTTTATTAAACTGCAGATAGTTAAATTCTTGATGATTCATCCTTAGATAGTTTGCCATCTGTCCCATGTTTAACTCGCAAACAATAATCTTTTTGAATCGTTTAAAAACATCACCAATGTTTTTTGGTAATGGGTTTATGTAGTGTAAATGGCAGAGTGAAACTTTTTTTCCTTCCTTTTGAAGGCTATTAACTGCAGTGAGCGTGTGTCCATAAGTTCCACCCCAGCTAACAACTAATAAATCACCTTCTGCGTCACCAATAATCTCTTGTTCAGGGATAAAGTCCTGAACTTTAGCAACCTTAGCTGCCCTTATATCGGTCATTTTTTGATGGTTGATGGGATCGTGTGAAACAGAACCCTTCAGAAAATCTTTCTCTAAACCTCCAAGTCGATGCTCTAACCCTTTTTGACCAGGGATAGCCCAACGACGTGCAAGGCGCTCAGCATCACGCTCGTAAGGAAGGTAGTCCGTTGTGCCATCTGGTACTAGAGGGGGCTTAATTTCAGGATAGTCTTTCATGCTAGGAATAGCCCAAGGCTCGGTTCCATTAGCAATGTATCCATCGGTAAGTAGTACAACAGGTGTCATGTGCTCTAGAGCTATTTTCGAGGCTTTAAAAGCCCAGTCGAAGCAGTTACTTGGAGAACTTGCAGCAACAACCACAAGCGGGCACTCACCATTACGTCCATAAAGTGCTTGAAAAAGATCGCTTTGCTCTGTTTTGGTGGGCAAGCCCGTTGAAGGGCCACCTCGTTGTACGTTAACCACCACAAGAGGTAATTCTGTCATAACAGCCAAACCAAGTGCTTCTGATTTAAGCGATAGCCCAGGGCCAGAGGTTGTGGTTACAGCAAAGTTCCCAGCAAACGCAGCACCAATTGATGTGCAAATGCCTGCAATTTCATCCTCGGCTTGTAGCGTTTTTACATCAAGTTCCTTGTGCTTGGCTAACTCAATAAGGATATCAGTTGCTGGAGTAATAGGATATGATCCGCAGAATAAGGGTAGTTTTGCCTTTTCGGCTGCAGCAATTAAGCCCCACGCTGTAGCTATGTTCCCATTTATATTTCTGTAGGTACCTTTTTTGGTAGTGGTAGATGCGGGTATTTTATAGGTATTTGGAATTGCATCAATGTTACCAGCATAGTTAAAGCCATCACGAAGCACCTTTTTGCTGCGGCAATCGACGGTGAGAACG
>CALGIR010000120.1 GCA_937915475.1 uncultured Bacteroidales bacterium | reverse complement strand
TGGGGCAAAGCCCCGGATATTAGATATGGGTGATTTGACCAGTAAAAGCAAGGTTCCTGCATTAATGTAATTTTTTTAATTGGTCAACAATGATTCTATTAATAACATTCTCTATTTCTCAAATTACAGAATACACTAGTTTTGTTATTGTTAATTTAGGTGTTGTATTTATATCTTTTTGTAAAACTCTGAGATATATTATCTTAATATAAGGTTATTACAAGCAGTAAAAAAATGAGGTTCAAAAATTCGTTCATAAGGTCATTCCCTCTATATTAGCAGACTCATTAAAACATAAGGAGCAAACGAGTTTTTTTAATTAAACACTTAGTTATGAAGCGGTTATTTTCCTATTTGCTGTTTAAAGTTTTCTTGGCTATTGTTTTTGGAATTGTATTTGGCCTTTATTTACCCGAATCTGTAAATAGAGTTTTTGCCACTTTCAACTCTTTCTTTAGTCAGTTTTTAAACTTTGCAATTCCTCTAATTATTATGGGATTGATTATGCCAGCCATTTCAGAACTGGGAAAAGGTGCAGGAAAACTACTCTTACTGACTACTGCTATTGCTTACGGCTCAACGCTCTTCTCTGGTTTTATGACCTATTTTACCACTTCGCCTATCTTTTCATCACTTTTGGCATCCCATGCTAATAAAGCGGCCCAAATAGCTGAAACAGCGAAAGAATTATTGCCCTATTTTACAATTACTATCCCAGTAGTTTTAGATGTAATGACGGCTTTAGTATTGGCGTTTGTAATTGGGCTAGGACTGGCTTATCAGGAAAAATCAACTCTAAAATTAGTGGTTAATGATTTTCAGAAAATTATAATGCAGCTCATTGAGAAGGTTATTGTACCATTATTGCCGTTATTTATATTAGGTATTTTTGCAAACATGTCTTTTAGCGGGAAAGTGTACTCAATACTCTCCGTATTTGTAAACATCATTGGTGTTATCTTTGTCTTGCACATCATTCTGTTGCTGTTGCAGTATACGGTTACGGGAATACTTGTAAAAAAGAACCCGTTACGCTTATTAGCTACTATGATGCCTGCTTATTTTACAGCGTTGGGAACGCAGTCGTCTGCAGCAACTATTCCAGTAACTTTAAAGCAAACGCTGAAAAATGGCGTCTCACAAAAAATTGCAGGTTTTGTGATTCCCCTATGTGCGACCATTCACCTATCGGGGAGTGTTATGAAAATTACTGCATGTGCAATGGCAATAATGATTTTAGAAGGGGTACCCTTTAGCTTTACGCTTTTAGCAGGTTTTATTTTTATGTTGGGAATAGCCATGGTTGCCGCCCCTGGTGTTCCGGGTGGTGCGATTATGGCCGCCATAGGTATCTTGCAATCCATGTTAGGGTTTAATGAAGAGATGATAGGCTTAATGATAGCGCTGTATATTGCTATGGATAGTTTTGGAACAGCCTGCAATGTTACGGGTGATGGCGCCATTGCGCTTGTGGTCAATAAGATAACTAAATAGCGAAACTGCTGCTTTTTCTGCTTACACCGCATGTTGGGCGTTCGTGTTTTATTCCTTTAAGCGTTCAATACATTCATACAATACTTTTTGAATGTTTTTTTCCCTACCATCAGGGAAGTCATAACCCATTTTATTAGGGACGTAACAGTAACCAATTTTGTTTATTGGATCTGCAAATGCCATTGATCCGCTTGCTCCCCCAAATCCAAAACAACTTTTGTTATTATAAACTGATGAACCTTCCCCGTTTTTCATAAACCCATTTCTATAATAAAGAGGAATTCCCATAACTTTATCTGTTCCCCCGTATTTTGGAATAAAGGCTGAATTGGACAACTCATTTATAGCTTCTTCACTTATACTAATCTCCCCAGCATTATTTACCAGTAAACTATATAAATATGCCACAGAGCGAGCTGTGCCTATTCCATTGCCACTTGGTTCTTCTATTCGCCAAGTTGCGCTTTCGTTTACGTTATACCCTTTGGTTAGGGTAATTGATTTCATAAACAAAGAATTTGGTCTCGACACAGTTTTACGCAATGCTTTGGGAAGTTTTCCTAAAGTCATGATTCGCTTAACTGGGTTTATCAACTTAATGTATGAAACACTGGTATCGGAAACTGTATCAGGCAATCCGATATAAAATTCCAAACCGATAGGGGTCGCAAATTCTTCTTGAAAGTATTGCCCCAAGGTTCGGTGTTTATCATCGACTCTTCTTACTAATTCGCTCATAAAGAATCCTGCTAAACCAGCAGAATAGCCAGAATAATGACCAGGTATCCACATAGGGAAAGTGTTCTTAAGTTTCTCTGCTAAAAGGTTAGAGTCTGCTATTTGCTCAATAGGAAGTTTTCCATTCCATAGGCAAAGCCCGGATTGATGCGATAGCAATTGACTTACTGTTATGTTTTCTTTTCCATTTTTTGCAAATTCAGGCCAGTACGCCGAGACCTTTTTGTAGTAATCAATTTTTCCTTCGGAATACAATTTTGCTATGCATAAAGATGCCACGCCTTTAGTTGCTGAAAAAAACAATACCATTGTATTTTCTTTGAACTCATGCTTTTTCTTTTTATCAGAAAACCCACCCCATAGGTCAACAACTTTTTCACCTTGATAATACACACAAAAGGCAGAACCTAATTCTTTTCCATTTTCAAAATTTTTAGTGAATTCTTCATATACAGGCTCAAATCCCTGTTTTACAAAACCGTGCACCATATTATTTTCCATATTCTGTCCTTTGACTTCTGTAAAAAAGCAACTTGCTATTATCAATATTAGCTTAAAAATTCTCATGATAATTTATTTTTTCTTGTATGATGCCCAACGGATAGGTGGTATGTTTTCGTTCCCTCGGGCGGGGCAAGTTATTCATCTCACGTTAAAAAGCTAAATTGAAATGAATAGTGACCTAATTAGCCAAAAAGTGGGGCGTAAAATATACGGCGTGCTGTGGCCAGTTATTTTTTGTCTTTCTTCCTTTTTATAAATTTTCTCCAACCGTAAACCATCAATCCTACTATTATCCAAAATGGCCAAATTTTAATCATAAATACAATAAAATCCACAAATCCGAGCCAGCCTTTTAAAAGTGCATGTTTCAATCGTTTTGTAAAGTTATCACGTTTTTCGGGTTGGTATTTATAATCTTTTAGTTTTAATATTTCTAAATCTAATGTGCTAAAATCAACTAAATCACTTAAATATTTCAATCGTCCAGTAGTGCTTTCAATCTCTTCTTCTATTCCTCGTATTTTTTCTTCTATTTCAAGAATATCTTTGACCGATTTTGCTTGCTTCAAGAGGTCATTGTACTTTTCTAGATAATTTTTTTTATTTGCAAGTCTGGTTTTTAAATCAATAAATTGGTCTGTAACGTCTCTTGCAGCAATTTCCTTGTACTTTATTTCTCCTCTTCCAGACTCAATTTTTGCTATTAGTTTTTCAAAGTTATCACTCGGAATTCTTATTTTTAGGTTATAAGATATTTCCCAATCCGAATTATTTAATCGCTCATTTGAATAATATCCACTATGTTTGGCAACTAAAGAATCTATCTGTTTTTTAGTCCGTTCTAGTTCCTGAACCTCAATGCCAATCCGTCCGTCTTTGATGATTTTTTTCTTAATCACTTCTTTTGTCTCTGTTGGAGAAAAAGGTGGAGGTGGGGGACTATTTTGTTGTTGTCTTGTTATGGGAATCATTTCTTCCTCCATCTTCATGCCATCAGCAATGTAAGCTGATTTATCCGATTGATTCTGATGGCAGGAACTTATCAGAAATGCAATAATTAGAATTGAAATTGTATGTTTCATAATCAATATTTTCTTATTAGATACTTTTAATTCGATTATTCCATAATGTCTGTCCGGCAATTGGGCACAACTAGTTTGCAAGTAAGCAGAAATCCTGTTATGACCAATACCATACTAGTGCATTCTATTTATTCAGGGAACATAATATCCTCCAAACAAAGGCAAGTTAAAAACAAATATCCAAGCAGCCTTCTATTTTTTGCTTTATTTGGCATAAGCTAGCCATTTTCAAAGGGCAAAGGGATGGGCTATCTGTACAAGAAACCAGGAATAGATTGATGAGTGTAGGGGAGAACTCTACAGTAGATATTGAAGAAGAAGGAGAGTAGTTCACACGGATTCTCACTTATGTAATATACAGTTTAGCTAATGAGTATTTAAGATACTTTATGGAATAGGTATGTTA
This sequence comes from uncultured Bacteroidales bacterium, assembly GCA_937915475.1. Lineage (GTDB taxonomy): Bacteria > Bacteroidota > Bacteroidia > Bacteroidales > Tenuifilaceae > Perlabentimonas. The sequence goes on along the minus strand of CALGIR010000120.1, from coordinate 43 downwards.
GTGTGGGAGTTACTGGATTCGAACCAGTGACCCTCCCGCCTTT
>CALGIR010000119.1 GCA_937915475.1 uncultured Bacteroidales bacterium | reverse complement strand
GGGTGGTGGTGGGGCTGTTTCGTTAAACGATCGATATTACGAACCTCACCTTGTGAGGTCTGCATCCCGAAGGGAGCTTTGTAATATCTGTGTAGTTTGACGAACAAGCGGTGGTACAATCCCAATATACAACGTATATTAAGGTCCGGTGTTGGTGGTGGTGGTAAAAAAAAAATCTATTTCCGTTCTCGTATATACGAGATGCCTGTGCACCAGCACAGAGCAAGGAAAAATATTAATGGTCCTCCTGGGAGGCCCCGGAGGAAAGCGCCAGCCTCATGAAAAATAAGCTCACAGTGCCATTGTCCTGTTTTGGATTGTGTGGTCTTCTTTTCTTTTATTGCTTGTTTATTTTTCTCTGTTCCCTTTTTATGTTTGTTATGATGGGTTAGGTTTCCCATATGCATTCTATTTCTTTTTCTTGGTCTTCTGGTACTGGTGGTAGTATTGTGTTATAGATGCCTGCGTGAAAATCTAGATGATGCGCCCAGGCATCGTATAGCCATATCCACTGTACTACTCCGGTTTTTCCCCCGCTTATTAGTGTTGCGTAATACAATGCCCGTGTTTTATTTACTGCATCGCGTTTTAATTCATTTAAACGTGCAGCTATAATGTCTGCACCGTTGGTCACTGCCATGAAAATACCCATATCGCTACTGGTTACTATATTTGCGTGGAACACGTACAATGCTTTGATTATACCAGTAGAACCTCTTATTGTGTGCAGTGTCATATCATCCCCTCCTATTTTCCTTTTACGTGAAAATCTTTATTTATTCCCCAATTTTTTTTCTTCAAAATCCAGGATCCACCGCGGGAATACCCGCCTGGAACTATTCTCCAAAATTTTTAGTCCAGGCTAAAATTTTCTTCCGGATTTATTCCGGTAAAAACACTATTTCATCAAATTCTCGCCAGGCTTTAGTGTAAAAAGCTTCAAATCCTGGATTCGTATATGGATTTAAGCCTCCAAAATTCACATGGAAAATCCACCCAGGGGTTATAACATTCTCCCTGAATTTCTTAGCCATATAAACCAGGTGCTTCTGTCCTTTCTTTTTCTTCATCTGCCGGAGCACTCGAAGCCCTTGTTGCGCTGCTTCCTCATATATGAATTCTGTGAATCCGACCGCTTCCATCGCGTATGTTGCTAAATATAACGCTCCTCCAGCGAGGTTTAGGGGGTTTATAGCCATATTCTCTTTCCTCCAGTTTTAAAGATTTCATGTTTCTGTAATTAACTTCATGTTAATTAGTTGTTTCCATGCCCTTTTTTTGAAATATTAAAAACAGTTCTAAATGGTTCTCCTTGAACCATCATTTTAAACAAAACCAGACCATCACAGAATAAGTAAGTAGGTATGATATTAATTTTAATTAAACCATGTTTTAATTATTTAAAGCATCACCATTAACAATAGTAAAAAACACATGGCCACTATATGGTGGCCACCATTAAAACTTTAAAAAAGCCCTGTTTTAGGGAAACTATACTCTAACCTATCCCATCCCAAGTACAAATAGCTCCATTCCTTTACCATCATGCAACTGAACAAATAACTACTATACGCATTACAAGCATAAAGTGCTACAATCCCATAATTAGTAAAATCCTGACTAAAACCAGCCATTACAAAATCAAAACTTGTTCTTATTTCCTGCTTTAAAAGAGTATTCTCCCCACTGCTTATATGAGTCAAAAATTCCCTGCAGATTATCTGCATTGATTCCTCATAGATGAAAAAAGTAAAAATCGCATATTCAACCGCAAAAGTAATCGCTTCCATTACTCCCTCTGCTAAATCCCAAGCACCAGCCATAAAATCTCCTCCTTTTTATAATCCTACGCGGGAATACCCGCCTGTGAAAAATCAAGGTTTAGTCTTATTTTTCCCAGGGCGTGGATCAATTCCCAAACCCAATAACCTAGTATAATTCTCAAACCTAATATCAATATTTAGCATCGACATATGAAGAGCATGATAAAAAGACTGCCAAGCTCCAGCATTTGGCATCATAGGAAGACAATACAAAGCCCAATACTCGAAAAGAAAATCATGGCACTCTTGCATAGTACCGTTCCTGATTTCCTCTGCTAAATCCATATCTAAATTTTGTAATGCCATTCCATAACCCATTAATGCAGACTGGGCTGCTTCTTCCATCATAAAGCACATCATGTTTATTGCTTCCATCGTGAACTCTGCCCCTCTTAATGTTTGCTTTACCCATGCCATATTACCGAAACGCCCTTAAACCCTGTTCTGATGCCTGGAAAAATAACCTAAATCCATCCTGCGACCAAGGACATAATATTCCAAAATCCTTTAAGCATTCTTTCCCTGGATTAATGCCGTGATAGTAAGTTAACTGCTTAATAGGGTCTAAACTCGCCGGGCTAGTGTAATTACTCGCCATAAAGCAGTACATAGTACCTGCTTGAGTTATTTCTTCATATATGAACAACTTGAAGAATACTAGTGTACTTATGAATTCTATTACCTTGAATACAAAATTCCAATAAACCATGATTTTCCTATTCTTCCAGGTAAATAATAAATTTTCCCATTTTGCTCGATCATCATTAACGGATCATAAACATCACATAATAGGAACAAAAACAGATCTACTCGATAAGATCCTACCAGCTGTAACCCATTTCTGTTCACTTTTTGTTCACTACTTAAATACTAGAACAAAACTTTAATTACATTAATTAAAAATTAGGAGGTAAAAAAATGGTAAAAGTAACCAACGACTTTGGAGACCGATACAGCGGAAAAGTCGGAGAATCCGGTGTATTCGCATCAATCTGGGGTATACAGTACAGAAGGCGATACGTCAAACCTTCCAATCCAAATACACCAGCCCAACAGAAAGTACGAAACTCCTTTACTAATGGAGTTGACAAATGGCACGCCTTCAATGCCATACAGGCCCAGGCCTACACCCCAATGGCTAGCGGACTTAAAATGTCAGGGTACAACTTGTTCCTCAGCAGGTGGCAGAAAATGACCACTGCCGAAAAGGCATCTTATGTTGCACCTATTGACTGCATTAAACAGGTAGCAAGCGGCCCTGCTATTGAAGATCAGACCGTAAATTTCGGTGAAGATACCAGAGAAGTCACAACCGATGGCGAGCTAATAGTCAGAGATACTCCTGTGTTTACTAAGGGAGCATCAAGTCTTGACCCTACCGCATTCGTAGACATACGAAGGGGTAAGCTAACCTTTATTAAAGCCGCTCTCAGTGCAGTAACAATCAGTTACACCAGTGGCGGTCTGACTGTCACTGACGAAGCAGTCGCAGAAACAGCAAGCGAAGGCGACATAGTCGAACTTGACAACTTCGATATCGACTATAAATCCATAGTCTTAAAAGTCGGAGGATCAGAAGTCGATGCAATTGAAGTAGATGTTAACGCTGGTAAATTCTGGGTAACCAAAAGCACAACCTTCACCAGTGGTTCTAGTGTCACCTATGATGAATACGAACCATTACAGGACGCAAACATCAAAATGCAGAAAGTAAACACTAACTTCAACACCCTCAACGAGTATACTAACGTGTTTGGTGAAGCCCGATTTGCTCAGACAACCGAAGACGGAAACAGAGATATAAACTATATCGAACCCGACCATCTAACCATAGTTCAAGGTAACGTCACCCCTGCCAACGCCTGTGCTGATGAACTAATAGTAATGACCCCAATCTAAAAAGGGCCATACTATACTTTTTTTTTCAAAAAATAGGAGGTTCTTATCATGGATATAGACAAGACTGTAATAGCTACCGCTGGAGTTATTATTATCGGTGTATATGGCCTTTACCTTGGTAATGAAACCATATCCGCCGCTGCTCTTACTGGTATACTTGGTTTACTTATTCCTTCACCGGTTGGTGGCCAAATTGGAAACCCTTGAACTAGTAATATCATTCATTGCTATAGCCGTACCAATCGTATTCTTCCTTTATTCTCTTATTCAACGACTTGCAAGTCTTGAAACAAAATTCGATTGTTTATTAATCTGGGTACTTGAAATAGACCCTACAGAGAACATCACTGACTTACAAATGAGAATAAAACGTGAAACACTTAAAAAAGAGATAGAAAAACAATTAAATGGTAACGGTTGTAAACCACCCAAGGCATAAAAAATTAAATACTACTTTTAACTTTTTTTAATTATGGCAAGAGTTTTCCCAGGTTCTGATTTTAAAGATGTTTACGATGCAAGAAACATCTATACTACAAATATACAGGGTGACGATTATAAAGTCCGCCGTAGTGCTAATGACT
>CALGIR010000118.1 GCA_937915475.1 uncultured Bacteroidales bacterium | reverse complement strand
GTTGAGGTTGCCCCGCTGAAAATCGTACATGCGCTGGCACGATACGCATAGCCCCCCACATGAGCGCCCCATAGTATTGGGTATAAGGATTGCCACCTCGGGATAACGACGGTGTACGCAATGGTGCGAGGGTAGAAGCCATCCTGCTGCATTTGGTTTGCCAGGTTCAACCTTATCCTCTTTTTCCCATGCCTGGATGTTGCCAAACTGGTCGATAAGCGGTTTGCTGTAGATAACGTAATGGCGGATGGCCAAATCGGATCCAGCGTTAAAATCATCAGTACGCGCGTTTAGCAGCGAGAGGTAGTAGGGATTTATAAAGAAGGGGATTCCCTTTTCTTCGGCTTTCTGGAGAAGTTTCTGAGTATCCAGATCGAGTGAGTAGTCAAGCAGCTCGTTAAGCAGTTTTGGCGATCGTACAGCAAAGCGTAGGTGAAAACGGTAATCGTTCCACCATTCGCGCATCTTTTTAGTCTTTTGTTCATCGGTCATCCCCTCCTCAAAGCAGTAGCGAGTATCGCCAATCTCGCAGCTTTTTATATTTCTCATCAGAATGCGGATTATGCGCTCTCTATTCTCTTCCCTTACCCTAACAATATTTGGGTCAAGTCCGTCGTGCCAGCGCTCCATCCACTCCTCAACCTGCTCTTTGGTTGGAACATATTGCGGGAGTTGGTTGTTTAGCTGACGAAAAAGGTGAATCATATCCTGGAAAAACAGGGGTTTAGCACCCCCCAGTCCACTTTTTTCCCCTAGCCACAGTAACAGGAACGGAACATTTAATGATTCTTTGCCATTACGGTATGGGTTAGAGAATTTACGGCCAGAGTGGTCGAGATAGTCAAGTATGCGGATGGCGGCAAAATCCTGCCAGCGCAGCTTTCCAAAACTATTTCGTCCGATTTTCTCTCTCTTGTAGTAGCTGACGGCTTCCGTATTTTCGCTAAGAACTTCCAGTGCCCACTCACGAACCTTCTTTTTAGCCTCATCGAGGCTTTCCGATTGTGTGTAGATCTCATCGAGCCTTGGATTCTCTCTGAACAGTTTACGAAGAAGGGTTAGCGATCTTGCTGAAAGCCCTATTTTCTCAGGTATATATATCATTATGTGCTTTTATATTGCTAAGTGCACACTAAGTGCGTTGATATTCAATCCCTTATTTAAGTTGAAGGTTGTTGAGGAGAGTTTCTCGCTATTAACTACTTATTGTTAAAGAGGAACAACTACCCAAATTAAGGAATATATTGCAAAAGTACTCATTTTGGGGCTAAGTTCAAAAACAAACCATATACTAACTAAGTATTGAAAATATGTTTTAAAAAATCTTTGTTTGGTTAGCAGCTGTTTTTGAAAAATCATCAGAGAGTTTTTGCATTTTCATATTGAATCTAGTTTGTATTTAGTGAATACGAGGATTAAGTTTAAGTATGCCTAAAATCGAATAAGAGACATATATCACAAGGTAGATACGTTTCTACAAGATAAATAAATTGCATTATTTACTGTAAATTATTTTTTTGAAAGAATAAATTTCTATTTTTAAAGTGAAATTGTTATGCCTTGGTATATACCTGATAGGTAATAATGGGACTGACAAGGCGAAGCTGTCTAAAAACCTAAGCATATGTCGAATCTCAAAGTGGTTCTCACTAAAGGGTTTCATAGGGGTAACCAGGTGATTTTCTTTAAGTTTGCCTGGAACAAGGAGTTGATTGAAATAGTGAAGCAACTGGAAGGAACCCTATGGAGCAAAACTAATGGCTGCTGGTACGCTAAGGCAGATGATTTTAATTTTCAAAAAATCTACATGGCCTTTAGGGGAAGGGCATGGCTTGATTATTCAGCCATTGGTAAGCCCAAACCTGAAATTATTAAAATTTCGCAGGGACGAAGCAAGAAGCAGCAGCCCTCGGCAGAGAATGGAGAGTTAATAGAAAACTTTAAACGCTGGCTTATGCACAAACGGTATAGCGATAATACTATTGCGGCTTATACCGAGTTACTTTCCATGTTTGCAGGTTATATGGGGGACAGGCTGTTGTCGGTGACCACCAACGAGGATGTTGTTGATTTTGTGCACAAGGTGCTGATGGCGGAGGGGTATAGTTTTACATATCAGAATCAGCTGGTGAGTTCGCTAAAGCTATTCTTCCGTGAGGTTGTTCAATCTAACATCCAAATAGAAAAACTTGAACGGCCAAGGCGCGAACAAAAACTCCCCAATGTACTTAGCAAGCAGGAGGTTGGGCTAATCATAAAAGCGCACAGTAACGTAAAGCATCGAACAATGCTATGTTTGGTATATGCTTGCGGTTTGAGGCGCAGTGAAGCTCTAAACATTAGGCCTACCGATATTGATAGAAAGCGGAATATGCTAACCATTCGCAATGCTAAGGGACGAAAGGATAGGGTAGTGCCCATATCGGACAAGATTATTGAGATGTTAGAAGAGTACTATAAACTTTACACACCCAAGGTTTGGCTTTTTGAGGGGCAGGTAGAAGGGCAGCAGTATAATGAGCAAAGTTTACAAAGCGTATTTAAGCAGGCTTTAGCAAAATCGAATGTAAAAAAACCTGTAACACTCCATTGGCTAAGGCATAGCTATGCAACCCATTTGCTTGAGGCGGGTACCGATTTGCGTTACATTCAGGTGCTGTTGGGGCACAAGAGCAGCAAAACAACAGAGATATATACCCACGTGAGCAGCCAAAGTTTACAAAAAATCAAATCGCCCTTTGATGATATGTAGTATTTGCCTATTTTTAGTGAGAGAAAGTTCAAGTAAATTGTTCCCTAAAACCAAATATTACCTTAAAAAAACAGGGTCGATTTATATATCAATAATATGATTCAATCATACAATACCCCAGTTTACTGTTTGTCAGAGTATGGTTTTTTCATACCTACAAACAAGTTAGCAAACATAGAGCCATTGCTTAATTTTTCTGGCATGCCCACTAGGGAAGGT
>CALGIR010000117.1 GCA_937915475.1 uncultured Bacteroidales bacterium | reverse complement strand
TGCTTAATGCTGTTGCATTTGGGTATCGCTTGCGCAGGTTATTCTGCTCATTAATAATATATATGGCAGAGTTTACCACCAATCCTCCCAAAAGTATAAATGCGGCATTGGTACCTTGGTCAAATGAGAGGTCGAACATCCAGTAGGTGATAAAAACTCCAATAAACGATAGGGGAACCAGTAGGATAACCGCAATGGGTTGCCTCATTGATTCGAAAAGTACCGAGGTGATAATGAACAGGATAAGCACCATAAGCCCGATTAGAGCGTACTGCCTTTTATCCTCCTTTTTCCAGTATGAGTAGGTTGGCTTACTGACTTTAAACCCAATGGGAAGCATGCTGCTTATCTGTTCAATCTGTTGCTCCATAACCATTTGAACCAGTTTGTCTGGGCCAATGTAGTTGTAGGCAAGAGTTATTACATACTCCTGATTAACCTTATGTATCTGGTCGTTGGTAAGCTCATCGCGAAAATTGGCCACAGTTTGTGTTCTTGTTTCCTGCTGCCCAATGGAGATGGGTGTTTGTTTTACCTCAAAATCCGATGGAACAGTTTCTCTCGATGGTCTAATTCTAATGGCTGAGGTTTTGTGGTTTACCGTTTCGTACTGAATGCGATCGGAACGGGGCGAGAATTGGCTAAGCGCACCAGCCATTTGGTATGCATGAATTCCTTGCGTTAGCAGTTTCTGCTCATCGAGGGTTAAAAACCGTCTATACTCATCGGTAAACCAGTAGGCTTGGCCACCTCGAATCCAGACCTTATCAACCCGTGGCATTTTTATAAGCGAGTCGGATGCAATTCGCGCCCATCCCATTAGCTGCCTATGGCTGTAGCCGGTAAGCACAATTTGTGAGTTTGCCCATCCGCTGCCAATAGCATTAGAGAAGCCTCGGCCCACACCATAAATCGAAAAATCGGCACCAGCCTGCGTGATGGCAATGCTCTCCATTTTCGATTTTATTTGAAACGGGAATGAGCTGTTCTCGTTTTCAGGGGTGAAAAATATTTCGATATTGAAGCCTGTACCCCTTACGTTGCAAATGGACTGCTCAACTTCGTTGTGTACCATTATGTGCGATTCGAATATTGCAGCCAGCTTATCCGATTGTTCAAGGGTAGAGCCCTGCGGAAGTGAAGCCCTTACAAAAACTCTGGTTCGTTCGGGCGTTCCCCAAAAACCTTTTGTCCATACACTATTGTAGAACAGCCGTAAGGAGCCTCCCAGAGCCTTATCGGCAATGGGTTTTATGTGTGTTCGGTAGGTGTTTGAGCCAAATACTTTGTTATAGGTATCTATCCAAAAACCTTCATTCTCCAGCTTATCGGGGAGCGCAAATATTGGTATCCCCACTGCCAGAATACCAATGGTTATGGTTATTTTTCTAAATCGGTATATCTTGCCAGCTAGCCAAGCATAGCCTTTTGAAAGGTTATACCTGAATTTTAGCGAGGCGTTTATTCGTATTTTATGTATGCTTTTGAGCTTAATCTTCTCAAACAACGAGGGAATAAGGAAAAGTCCAATAAGCAGCGATACCGATAGGTTTACGATTATTACCCACGCAAAATCGGTGAGGTTAACTCGTTGGCTCTCCTCAAGAAAGAAGATGGACACCAGTGCACCAATGGTAGTAAGCGTGGCAGCCAGTATGGCCGTAAAAACCAGCATATTGCGCCTATGGCGCAGGTGGTCAACCATTATCAGGGTGTTGTCGATAATTAGCCCTAGCGAGAGGGTTATGCCCGACAGCGAGTACATATGAATATTGAGGTTTAGCGCGTGGTAAAAAAGTATGGCTATGGCAATATTTGCCAACAGGCTAATGGCAACAATCAGCAGGTAACGGAAACTGCGCGAAGCAACCAGCACAAATATTAGCAGAATGCTAATGGAGAATATGGTGCGGAGAAAGTTTTTGCGCAAATCGGCACGTAGATGGATTGTATTATCCTGCGATTTTTGTAGCTCAACCCCTTGGGGTAAATTTTCTCGGATATCATTAATAGCGCTGTACACGCGGTTGGCTGTCGAAATCTGATTGGCATCTGCCGAAGCTTGAATAACAAGGGTTATGGCGGTTTGCCCATTTATTCGGAAGTACCCATCGGGCTCGCGTTCGCGCTGCTCAATAGTGGCTACCTGTCCCAGGGTTATTATACGTCCGTTGCGATTGGCCACTTCAATCGACTGCCACTGCCTAGGGTCGATTCCAGGCCCAGTAATAACAAGGGGAATTGTTTCGCCATTTTTAGTCTTTTCAACCCCAATGCCAGCAGTGTATCCGTATAGGCATTAGCATAAAAATATTGGATTGAAATTATCTAGTCTTAAAA
>CALGIR010000116.1 GCA_937915475.1 uncultured Bacteroidales bacterium | reverse complement strand
TAATTAGCTCATGGGGATGCTGTGCCACTGCATAGTCGAGGTTGTTGCTAAGCATTAGCATTATGGATGCAGCCTGCACCGATTTGTGAGGGAAACTGTGTAAGTTTCTTGCCGTTATTTTGTAATCGGGACGGAAGCGGTACATGTAAATACGGCCGTATTCTTTTAGCTCTTTGGCAAACTCCTCTGCCAATACGACATGAAATTTTTCTGGGAAATAACGTAGCGCATTTTTTAAAGCTAGTTTTCTCTCACTTGGAGTAAGAATCTGCTTCCGTATTGGAGCATGATTTATGCTTGTATCCCAAAGTTTTGGTTGGGGTAGTTCGTTGGGTATGCCTTGTAGAATGGCTTCTTTAAAGGAATTGTTAGTCATATCATTATTGTTTTTGTTTTCCAAGTTGTAAAGTTACAATTTTTTTAGCCTTTTTATGGTACGTATGCTTTACAACTATAGCATACTTTTTGATTACCTCTTATCAATTATTAGTAACTTTACATTAACAAAACATAAAAAGTGATGAAGAAAAAATCAATAATTTACTTATTGGCAGTGGTTATAGCAGTGCCATTTTTTAGTAGTTGCGGATACAACAAGATGGTTTCGCTGGACGAAGGTGTAACTTCTCAATGGGCAAATGTTGAGAACTCCTACCAGCGTAGAATGGATCTTATTCCAAACCTAGTGAGTACCGTAAAGGGTTATGCCGATTTTGAGCAGCAAACTCTAATTGGGGTAATCGAAGCTAGATCAAAGGCAACCCAAGTTACCATCGATCCCACAAACCTTACTGAGTCTAACATGCAGCAGTTTCAGCAAGCACAAGGCGAGTTGAGCGGTGCGCTGTCGAGATTACTGGTTACCATTGAGCGTTACCCCGATTTGAAAGCAAATCAAAACTTTTTGGAACTTCAAGCACAACTTGAGGGTACCGAGAATAGGATTGCTGTTGAGCGTAGAAAGTTTAATGAGATAGTTCAGTCGTATAACTCCTACATACGTTCATTCCCAAGAGTTATCTATTCGGGATGGTTTGGTTTTGAGAAGAAGGTTTATTTCGAGGCCGACCAGGGAGCCAGACAGGCGCCACAGGTTGATTTTAGCAAGTAGAATTAGCTCATAAAACTTTTGGTTTATGGGGTTGAAAATCTTATAAAGAAACACAGCAATTATGTTACAAGAACAGTTTACAGCTGAACAGAAAACGTTTATTGTTAATGCAATTAAGCAGGCAGAGCTAAATACATCTGGAGAGATTAGAGTTCACGTTGAAAGTAAAAGCAAAGAGAGCGTTCTCGATAGGGCTGCCGATGTGTTTGCCATGCTTAAAATGCATTTAACTGAGCAACGGAATGGAGTGCTTTTTTACTTGGCTACCAGCGATAAGCAATTTGCCATTTTGGGTGATGCTGGGATTAATGAAAAAGCACCCAATGATTTTTGGGAAACTATAAAAGATATGATGCAGCAGCATTTTAAGAATGGTGAACTTGCACTTGGCCTAGCAAAGGGGATAGAGATGGCAGGAGAGAAGTTAAAAGAGTTTTTTCCTTACCAAAGTGATGATGTTAATGAGCTGCCAGACGAAATATCGTTTGGAGAATAATTAGAGGAGAAGAAAAATGAATAGGATAAAAATAGTAGCAGTTTTGATGTTGATGTGTGTAGGCTTTTTTCTGTCTGCGCAGGATTTGCCATCGCCAATGCAGCCTCCAAGGCTTGTAAATGATTTTGCCAGTATACTTACGGATCAAGAACAGCTAACACTTGAGGCCAAGCTCAGAAACTATTACGATACAACCTCAACCCAATTGTATATTATTACCGTTAGCGATCTTCAGGGCTACGATGTTGCAGATTATACTATAAAGGTAGGAGAGAAGTGGGGCATTGGACAGCAAGGTAAAAACAATGGTGCACTAATACTGGTTAAGCCTCGGATTGGGAATCAGCGGGGTGAAGCGTTTATCGCAACCGGTTATGGCTTAGAGGATGTTATTCCTGACGCAATAGCAAAGCGAATTATGGAGAGAGAGATGGTTCCTGCATTTCAGGAAGAGCATTATTTTCGGGGATTCGATATGGCAACAACTGCAATGATTAACCTTGCGTCGGGCAAGTTTTCTGCCGACGGATACATGGGTGAAGGGGGGCTTATAATGGTACTTCCCTTTATTATTTTCATGATCCTATTTTTTGTTATTTTTTTCAATGTTAGAAAAACTAAGGGACGCTCCGTTGGTCATAATATACCTCTTTGGGTAGCTTTGGGGATGATGTCGGGAGGTGGCCGTGGCCGAAGTGGAGGATTTGGAGGTTTTAGCTCTGGGGGTGGTAGTTTTGGAGGATTCTCAGGAGGAGGTGGTGGTAGTTTTGGTGGCGGAGGCGCTAGAGGAAGTTGGTAATTAATTAGCCTAAAGGCTATACAAATAGAAAAGGGGCCATAGCCCCTTTTCCTATTTAGAGTATATGCTATTCTTCTTCTTCGCCAGAGAAAGCATTGTCAACCAAAATCCGTCCGCAGTACTCGCAAACAATAATTTTTTTACGCATTTTAATATCGAGTTGACGTTGTGGCGGAATTTTATTAAAGCAGCCTCCACATGCATCGCGGTTGACAGTAACAACGGCCAGGCCGTTAAGTGCATTATGCCTTATGCGCTTGTATGCACTTAAAAGGCGAGGTTCAATAATTTTTTGGTATGCTTCTGATTTACCAATAAGCTCATTTTCCTCTTTTTTTGTTTCCTGAATAATAGTATCAAGTTCAGATTTTTTATTTTTAAGGTCGATACTACGTTCAGAATGGTTTGTTTCGGCCTCATCAATAATTACCTTTTTATCTTTAATTTGCTGAGAAAATTCCTTAATCTGTTTTTCGCACAGTTCAATTTCAAGGGTTTGGAATTCTATTTCTTTTGAAAGAGAATCGTATTCGCGGTTGTTACGTACGTTCTTTTGCTGCTCATCGTATTTGGCTATAAGGGCTTGCGAATTCTTTATTTCAACCTTTTTATTACTCACTTGCAGATTTAGATCTTCAGCCTCAGTTTTAAGGTTAGTAATTCGAGTCTCGAGCCCTGCTAGTTCATCTTCTAAATCTTGAACTTCTAAAGGGAGTTCTCCCCTTAGCGTTTTTATCTCATCAATTTTTGAGTCAATCTGCTGAACTTCGTAAAGAATCTTTAACTTTTCTTCAACCGGCATCTCGCTTACCTTGGTCGTTTTGTTTTTTTCTGTCGCCATACCTCGTTATATATAGTTTATTGGATTGGTATTCACTTTAGTTTTCAGGATTGCAAAATTAGGCAATTTTTTTGTAAGTAGCTCATAAAAGATGTCAATGGTAAGTTGTTCGCTCTCAAAATGACCAATATCAGCAATGACAATCTTATTTTCGGCATCGAAAAAGTTATGATACTTAACATCAGCAGTAATAAAAATATCGGCTTTTGCACTAATGGCGCTCTTTATCAGGCTGGCACCGCTTCCTCCGCAAAGGGCTACTTTTTCAATAGGTTTGCCAAGCAGCTTTGTATGCCTAATGCAGCTAGCATTGAAAACCATTTTGATTTTCGTTAGAAACTCTGCTTCTTCTTGCGGTATGGGCAGCTGGCCAACAGCACCTAGTCCTGCTCTTGGATTAGTGTTTAGTAAGGGGAAAATATCATAGGCAACCTCTTCGTAAGGGTGTACCCTCAGTATGCCACTAACAACCTTTGACAGTATTGGTTTTGGGACTACAACCTCTACTTTAATTTCTTTTTCTAGGTGCATTTCACCTTTGTTGCCAACAAAGGGATTTGTGTTTTCGCTTGCCCTAAAGGTTCCTGTTCCCGTGGTATTGTATGAGCACTGATCGTAGTCTCCTATTTTGCCAGCACCTGCATCGAACATGGCTAGTCTTAGTTGTTCTGCATGATCTTTAGGCACATATACGGCTAGTTTAACAAGATTGTCGGTAACTGGCGAAAGTATTTTGGTTTGCTGTAGCCCAATTTTCTTAGCCATTACCATGCTCACCCCATTCCAAACGCTATCGAGGTTTGTGTGAGCCGAGTAAATGGCAATATTGTGCTTAATTGCCTTTATTATGGTTTGCTCTGTGTAGTTTGCACCAGTTAAGCGCTTTATCCCACTAAAGATTAGAGGATGATGGGCAATAATTAGGTTTACCTCTTTTGTCAACGCTTCATCCAAAACCTCAGGGGTTACATCAACACATAGAAGAATGCGGTTTACTTTAGTAGTAGGAGAACCAACGATAAGCCCCGCATTATCATAACTCTCTTGATAACCTAGCGGGGCAAATTCTTCTATTAGTGCTGCAATATCTTTTACCGTCATAGAGTGTTTTACTAAAGTGTTTCCTTAACTTCAAGAAGTGTTTCTTTGATTCGTTTTAGCGAATCAATAACCTCGAAATTATTTATGGTTCCCTCCTTGTTCTCAGCCAATCTTTTTCTGGCACCCTCAAGGGTAAGGCGTTGCTCTTTTACTAAATGGAATATTACCTTAAAGTTTTTAATGTCGGCCTTAGTGAAAAGTCTATTGCCCTTTTTGTTTTTTTTAGGTTTTATTATGCTGAAGTTTTTCTCCCAAAAGCGGATAAGCGAGGTGTTTACTCCAAACATATCAGCTACTTCGCCAATTGAGTAGTATAGTTTTTCAACCTTTTTTTCTTTGTAGGGCATGGCGTTATTCTTTAATTTTTATGGAACCATTGGGTGCAATAGCCAGTTCAGAATCTGGGAAATCAGCTTCGGTTAGCCTAATTACCTCTTGAATGGCTTGGTTTTTTGGGTCTAATTCGGCACCGCCTCTCCCTTTTTGAACTATTGAAAAAATCCGACCTTCTACAAACTTACCATTTTTATCGATAAATACCTTAACAATAGGAGCAAAACCATTTACCCCTTGAAGGTTAAACCTGCCGTAGGTGCAAAAATTCCCAAGGCTATAAGCAATAAACCGACCCTTATACAAATCAATAGCTCTTGTTACGTGAGGGCCGTGGCCAAACACAATATCGGCTCCGGCATCAATTACGTGACGCGCAAATTCATAAACGTTGCCTCTGTCTTCGCCGTAAAAAAGCTCAGTTTTGCGCGTTACGTGCCTATGGCTCGATCCCTCTGCACCACCGTGGAATGATACGATAACAATGTCAACTTCTTTTTTTAGATTGGAGACTGTTTTTTTTGCATTGGGGATATCGTTTATATTGCATGTACCCTTGTTTGGAGCAAAAGCACAAAAGCCAATTTTTAGTCCATTACTTTCGAATATTGCGGTGGGGTGGCTAAGTAATCCACCGTGGTGAATACCAACAGAATCGAGTAGGCTGATTGTTTTACTCCTTCCTGCATCACCAAAATCGCCCACATGGTTGTTGGCTAGGCTCACAACATCGAAGCCTGTTTCAACAAGACAGTCGATATATTTTTCGGGCATTTTAAATGCATAGCATTTTGTTGTATCTCGACAAATCTTGACAACTTTACCTTCGTTAAGAAAACAACCCTCCAGATTTCCAAAAGTGATGTCAGCATCGGTAAGTATATGCATAACTGGTTCTAGTAAAGGTTTGCAATTATTGTTTGGTGGTAAATAACCCTTGTGGGGAAAATCGGTGCCAAGCATAATATCACCAACCCCAATAACACTTAGCGTATCGCTATTTATGCCCTTGTTATTAGGGTTTTCAATTGTATTTAATTGAGAAAAACTGGTTAGAGAAAATAATAAAATAAAAACTAGAACAGGAAAAGTGTTTTTTGATAAAGTGTTCATTGTAATTGGGCTAACGTAATTGCTCTACTGTTTGAAAACGAAAGTTTGTGCTAGTCGAGCGATTGCCCGCTTTGCGCTGCTAACTCAATAATCTTGTTGTATTCCTCAGGTGTAAGGTCGTTAAAGTAGAAGTTTATAGGATTAATGGGTTCGTCGTTTTTGCGCACTTCGTAGTGTAGGTGAGGGGCCATACTCATTCCAGTATTGCCTACTAAACCAATCACTTCACCTCTTTTAACTTTTTGTCCTCGCCTGGCAAGAATTTTACTTTGGTGGGCGTACAGGGTTTTATATCCAAAACCGTGATCAATTATCACCGTGTTGCCATATCCTCTTGCTGATTGAATTACCGCAGATACCTCTCCATCGCCTGTCGCATAAATTTCAGTTCCGGTTGGTGCGGTAAAGTCCATACCAGTGTGCATTTTAAGTACTTTATAAAAGGGATGCATTCGTACTCCGAAGGGAGATGCTACTCGTTTAAGATCTTTGTTTGATATTGGCTGTATGGCAGGTACACAGGCAATCATCTCTTCCTTCCGCTTGGCGAGCCCTATAACCTCATCGAACGATTTTGATTGGATGTAAATTTGCTTAGATATTTTATCGAGTCTTTTTGCTGTTTCAATTACGATTTCAGAGTTGGATAAATCATCTAGATCCGCATAGCGATCAACACCTCCCATCCCTACTTGGCGGTATGTGCTAGGTATTGGTTCTGCTTCAAAAATTGTACGGTAAATGTTGTCGTCACGTTGTTGAATGTCCTCAAGTACCGTGGCTATATGATCGAACCTTTTATTGAAAACCTCAAACTGGACTAATAATTCCTGGTTTTCTCTTTGAAGACCCCTTTCCTGTGGGGTATCAAAAAAGAAGGAGAAAATTATGTAGTACACGGTTGAAATTACTATGCTAAGAAGGAAGTAGTTGAACCCTGTCCAGAATTTCTTTGATAATGATGCTTTATCCTCTACAAAACTTAGGGATTCGGGGTTAAACTTATACTTATGTTTCTGCATACTAATGATGTTTGCAATGTGTAACTTTTGCAAATATATAAAAAGATTGCAATGCAAAGCATCGTAATGCTTACTAAAATTAATAATGGATTGGTTAAATGATTGCAGGGTAGATTAGACCCTTAGTCCATTGGGGCAACATTACTCACCATACGCTCGTATTCCTCCGTAGTCATATCGTTGAAATAGTTTAGGGGGTCAATCACTCTATTGCGATGAATAACTTCATAATGAAGGTGGGGTCCAGTACTTCGGCCAGAGTTTCCGAGAGTCCCTATAATTTGACCACGAGTGATAGTGTCACCTGGTTTAACTGCAACCGAATTGAGGTGTGCGTATCGGGTTTTGTATCCAAAACCATGGTCAACAAGGACAAAATTACCATATCCAAAAAAGGAGTGTTTGGCAGAAATTACGGTTCCATTTCCGGTGGCATAAATGGGAGATCCAGTTGTGCCAGTAAAATCCACTCCATGATGAAATCTTTTTTGCTTGGTGAAAGGGTCGGTACGATTGCCAAAGTAGCCTGATATTCTACCAAAATCCTTAACAGAAATTGGTTGAATTGCGGGGATGCTTACAATCATCTTCTCCTTGTTCTTGGCTAAACCAATAACCTCATCGAATGACTTTGACTGGATGTAGGTTTTCCATGTAATCTGATCGAGTTTGGTGGCTATGTCTATTAGGAGTTCAGAATAGCTGAAATTATCAAACTCTTCATAGTGTGTAGCACCTCCAATTCCCCCAGTTCTAAGCGATGTGGATATTGTATCCGCATCAAAAATTGCACGATAAATTTTGTTGTCGCGTGATTGTATTTCGGATAACAGTTTATTCGACTCTTCAACTTGTCTAGCAAGAAGTTCGAATTTTACAAGAGCTTCGGTGTTATCTCGTTTCAGGATTTTCTCCTTAGGTGTATCGAAGAAGTATGTGTATGAAAAGAAAACTATAGCAGCAACAATTAGGCTTAAACCAAATTGAATTGTTAAATTTGTAAACTTTTTAAGAACGGGAACCTTAATGGGTTCAAAGGAAAGAGTTTGCGGATTATATCTGAATTTTCTCTTCGCCATTTTATGTTCTTTGATTTTTGCTGTTTATAATGTTTCTATTTTGACTAATGACAGCAAATCTAAGGTAAATATTTATTTTTGCAAAAGTATTTTTAAAAATACATTAAACTAAATAGTTAAGTAGAGCATTGTAATTAACATAATATTAGCTTTTATGGATTCAGGAAAAGTAAGACAGGCCTTTTTAGATTTTTTTGAGCAAAAGAAACACGCGATTGTACCATCAGCACCAATGGTAATAAAAGATGATCCAACGTTGATGTTTACTAACGCGGGGATGAACCAGTTTAAGGATATTTTTCTAGGGAATTCCGAAATTAGGTATAGTAGGATAGCCAATTCACAAAAATGTTTAAGGGTATCGGGCAAGCATAATGATTTGGATGAAGTAGGTCATGATACTTATCATCATACCATGTTTGAGATGCTCGGGAACTGGTCATTTGGTGACTATTTTAAAAAGGAGGCCATTGAGTGGGCATGGGAATTTTTGGTTGATGTGCTAAAAATTGATAGCAAAAATTTGTATGCAACTGTATTCGAGGGTAGTGCTGAGGATGGATTGGAGATGGATAATGAGGCTCATGACCATTGGGCTAGGTTTTTACCACTGGATAGAGTCCTGAAAGGGTCGAAAGAGGATAATTTCTGGGAGATGGGCGATACTGGCCCTTGTGGACCATGCTCTGAGATTCATTTGGATTTGAGAAGTGAAGCAGAGAAAAAGAAAATACCAGGAAGTGAACTGGTGAATCTAGACCATCCTCAGGTTGTTGAGATTTGGAATTTGGTGTTTATTCAGTTTAACAGAAAATCCAATGGGTCACTAGTTCAGCTTCCCGCCAAGCACGTGGATACCGGGATGGGATTTGAAAGGCTTTGCATGGCACTGCAAGGAAAGAAGAGCAACTATGATACTGATGTTTTCCAGCCCATAATACAGGAAATTAGCAAGCAATGTGGTATTACTTATGGTGATAACGAAAAAACGGATATTGCCATGCGTGTTATTGCCGATCATCTAAGAGCCGTTTCCTTTTCAATTGCCGATGGTCAGATGCCATCAAATGTTAAGGCAGGTTATGTAATTCGCAGAATTCTTCGCAGAGCAGTAAGGTATGGCTACACATTTCTGAATTTTAAAAAACCATTTATCAACACGCTTGTTCCCATGTTGGTCGAGCAGATGGGGGCTTCGTTCCCTGAACTTAAAATGCAGGGCGATTTGATAGCTAAAGTAATTAAAGAGGAGGAGGCTTCGTTTTTACATACACTTGAAACAGGCATAAAACTTTTGGAATCCACTATGGATAAGGCAACCAAGAAAGGAAAAAACTCCGTAAGCGGTAACGATGCCTTTATCCTATACGATACATACGGATTCCCATTCGACCTAACTGAACTTATTTTAAGAGAACATAACCTAACGGTTAGTAAAAGTGAATTTGATGCAGCAATGGCTCAGCAAAAGGATAGATCGAGAAATGCTGCAGCTATCGAAACTCACGATTGGAATGAGCTCTTTGCTACAATGCAAACGCAGTTTATTGGGTACGATTCTCTTGAGAGTGAGGTGAAAATTGCAAGGTATAGAACCGTTAAACAAAAGGGAAAGGAGCAGTATCATTTGGTGCTCGATAAAACACCATTCTATGCAGAGTCGGGAGGGCAAGTGGGCGATATGGGAGAAATCTCTAACAGTAGTGAGACCATTCGCGTTCTCAATACCTTTAAGGAGAACACCCTTGTTATCCACTTGGTAGATAAGTTGCCTGTCAATCCAGATAAACCGTTTTTTGCAAAGGTTGATGTGGAAAAACGGCAGAGTACAGCAAACAATCATACAGCAACGCATCTAATGCATCACGCTCTCAGAGAAGTTTTGGGTACACATGTTGAGCAAAAGGGCTCATTGGTGCACCCCGATTATCTCCGTTTTGACTTTTCACATTATCAAAAACTCACCGATGAAGAGATAAGAGATGTAGAGAGGATAGTTAATGAAGGCATAAGACAAAATACGGAGATTGATGAACATCGTGACGTATTAATGGATGATGCCAAGCAAATGGGCGCAATTGCTTTGTTTGGTGAGAAGTATGGCGATTCGGTAAGGGTTATTCGTTTTGGCGATTCCGTTGAACTATGCGGTGGCACACACGTTTCGCGAACTGGCAACATAGGATTTTTTAAAATTTTGAGTGAGGGTGCAATATCAGCTGGAATTAGAAGAATTGAGGCCATAACAGGTAAAAAGGCCGAGGAGTACTTTTATAACCAAGTAGATGCATTAAAAACAATTAAGGTGTCGTTGGGTAATCCGTCCGATGCTCTTCAGGGAGTTGAAAAAATGATTACGGAAAACGGTGCTTTAAAAAAGCAGGTTGAAACTTTGCAGAAAGAACAGGTTAAGCAGCTTAAAGTTTCGCTAAAGCAGACAGTGAAGGTTATTTCGGGTGTATCGGTAGTGGCAAGTAAGGTAGATCTTAGTAGCCCCGATGCAGTTAAGGATTTAGCTTATCAGCTTCGCAATGAGTTAGAGTTATCTTTTATAGTGCTCGGAGCTGAGATTTCTGGGAAACCTTTGCTAACCGTAATTGTATCCGATGCCCTAGTAAAGGAGGGTAAGGTTAATGC
>CALGIR010000115.1 GCA_937915475.1 uncultured Bacteroidales bacterium | reverse complement strand
GCCATAGTGGTTGCAAAGTAATCGCCATCAACTAATGGATCCCACGGACCAGCAGCAGCCCGCATAAAATAATTATTCGTTCGGCTCCAAAATTCTGGTGGGAAAAATTCACCCTCAAAACTCTCCACAAGATCGCCATCGGCATAAACAGAAACGGTTTTTGACATTGTATTGTTATCTGTTTCTCCATCGTCGGCAGGAACTGATACTTTGAATGTAAAAACGCCACCTTCTTGAGGAGTCCAATCAACGGTAACCGTTGTCGATTCACTTGCTGCGATTTCAGCAGATGTTACAGTTTCAAAAGATTCTCCATTTAATGTAAATGTAACATCTTTTGCTTGTGTGGTAAGGCCTGCATTATAAATTGTTGCTGTTACCTGTACCTCTTGACCTACAAAAATGGTTGGTATAGACAACTGCAAATCGGTCACGGCAAAGTCATCAGCGGGTGGTATCCAGCAGCTGATATCAGCATTCCAACCAGGAGCAGACCCAGAATTTGTAGACCATGCAATGGTGAGTGCACCAACACTATTGCTTGCGGTTACAGTATCCATTATTTCGGTATCGTAGGCATATTCTGTATTGGGATTATCGGGTGTTAAATCAATTACAGGGGCATCAATATTTTCACCATCGTAAATGTAAAAATGTCCCCAGCCATTATTAAATTCCTTGAAAATTAAGCGTACGCGAGCATCTTCAGTATCAGGATATATGGTGGCCACGTAATCGTGCGCACCTTCCCAGTTTGCATCAGGACCCCCTGGATCGGTAAATTTACCTAAACACGTAGTTATTTCAGTAAACGTTCCAAACACAAATACGTCACCATAGTTGGCTACCTCATAACTCCCACTATTATTAGCAGGATTTTCGTCGGCAGCTAATACTACTTCGGTAACAATAGTGTGGGTAGCAACTTCTGATAAGTCTGCAGTTGCTGTAAAACTATACTCTGCAAACTGTCCTGGCTCAATGCTTAAGCTACCTACATTCTCAGTAACCCAAGCACCATCGTTTAACTTATACCGTACATCAAAAGCAGTTTGAGCAAGCAATCCTGGGTTCTCCATTCGGATGGTTACTGTTTCCTGATCTAAAAAACCTTCTGAAGCGGGAGAGATTAAATCAACAAGTGCCAAATCGTTATCTAATCTCGGCTTATAAAGAGCAAAAGAAAGATCAAATACACTCCACCATGTCATTAAATCTGATCCCGATGTCCAGTCGTCGGCATCGTAGTTATATCCATGCAGAGGATTTTTGTAATAAAACGGAGCTCCGTTGTTTCCTGATAGCTGTACTTCCCACTTCCAATAGCCATCAGTTGCATGATTACGAACCGGTTGAACGCACAACCAGTAAGTACCTTCAGCTAGAGTAGCAACTGTGGGCAGCTCAATATAGAAATCGCCATCTCCGCGATAGTCTATCGTTAGGATATCAGTGGCTGAATAAACCTCTGTAGCACTAGGCATATTTAAGACAGGGTCATTTTCATAAATAAAAACATTTACAGTACTCACATCGGGAGAAGTAGCGTATTTGTTAACTACACCCAAAACATTAATGTAGGCCACATCCCAGGTTTCACCTACCGGAACCGTAAAATCGTCGGCACTGAATGTGGTTTTGGTCAAGTTATCCTCGTCAGTAGCATCATACGAATACATCCCATTGGGAGAGGATGATGTGCTCGCATTGCTAATTTGGTCGTAGAGCAAAGGCCCTACCGCCGCTTTTTGTGCAAATGTTGTGCTTACAGCCAGAATGGCTACTATAAGCAAGGCATTTAGTTTAAATCTTTTCATTTTTGTAGTTTTTAGTTAAACTTCACTTGTTCGTACTTGTTTTATTTTTTCGGGGGAAATTGTTCGAGCAGTTTGCTAAGCGCTTTTGTTATCTCTCGTTTTTCGTCTAATTGTAAAAGGATTTTTCGTTCCATATCCGAATGTCCCTCTTGTGGAGGTTTTTTTTTAGGTAACTTTTTACTCTTGTTACCCCGTTTTTTATTCGCCATTACTATTCACTTAAAAAAAGTTGAGTTGGTGTATTAAGTTTTGTAAGGTCGAATATATAGCCTGAATTTAAATTCAAAAAACAAAAGACCTTAGCATGGTTACTACCATTCACCAAAAGGTGGAATAATTCTACTACAAAAGATTTTATATTTCTGTATTCCAGGCAATTGGCTTGCTGAAAAAAATTATCTTTTATTAGCTAAAAAAAAACAATCTGTCGAAATGCTTAAAAAAGGGTAGTGATATTTTGTACTTTTGAAGGGTTAAAAAGAAGACAAACTGAGAAATAAAAATTATTCATTCTCAATTTGCATAAGATACGTAACCAGATTTACATCCTTATTCAAAAGATTTAATTTCTTGCGTAGCCGGGTTCGAGCAACTTCAAGGCTTTTTACCGATTGAAAGGTAATTGCAGAAATTTCTTTGGTGGACATGTTTAATCGAAGAAAGGCACACAAACGAGTTTCGTTTGGCGTAAGATCGGGAAACAAGCTATTGAGCTTAGCATAGAAAGTCTCGTGCACTTCCTGAAAACGAATCTCAAATTCCTTCCACGCATCTTTATTGGTACTTATTCTGAGTTCATTTATAACCTCCTGAATAACGGACTGATTCGATTTTTTAAAGTCCTCTTTCATACTCACCAACTTTTCAATAATGCGAATAGCCGTTTCGTTACTTTTCACTAAATACATTACATTGGTAGCTAACTCTTTATTTTTAAACTCCAACTTGTTCTCCAAATTTTCTTTTTCTAGCGAAAGTTTTTCCTGCTTAAGCCTAATGCGTCGCGATCTGTTTCTAACTAAAAAAAGGAAAAGTATAGCCACCGTTAAAAGGCCTGCCACAATAGCGATTATCAAAAGATAAGCAAACTCCGCTTTTTGTTGCTCTAACTCTTGCTGCTTCTGAATCTTAGCAAAATTATATTGCATCTCCAATTGAGTGGCGATTTGTAAACTTTGTCCATAGTTAATACTATCGCTTAGCTGCTTATATATACGATGCATATTATATGATTTTTTATATAAACCAAGGTTTGCAAAAGCGTCAATCATATTTTCGGCTATACTCCGCTTTAGTTCAGTGTACGAAGAGCTATCGGCCAAATGAAATGCTTTTTCAAAGTAATTGAGTGCCTGCAAATTTTCTTGCTGAAAAGCGTAGCACTCCCCAATATAAAAGTAGGTGAGGGCTACTCCTTTTGGATCTTCTTTTATATTGCGTTTATTTAATGCTTCGTGATAAAACGATAAGGCAATACTGTAATCTTTTTTGGCTTTATGCACATTCCCAATATTATTATAGGCCTGGGGTACAACCTCGTTTTTGCCCGATTGATCCGATAGCTCAATAGCCTTATAAAAATAGGCCAACGCTTGATCGTACTTTTCTTCGGCATTTAAGGTAACACCTATATTATTGTAAATACGTATGCGCGTCAAACTAATTGAAGCATCAGCCGATAGGTTTTCAGCGACTTGACCCATTTCCAACGCTAGCTGATAGTATTCACGCGATTTTTCGTACTCACCTAAACTATTATATACTAGGGCAATGTTAAAGAATACCACCACAAGTCCATCCTTATCCTGAATAATTTCATAGTTTTCAAGTGCATCATAGTAATAGGTTAGCACCCTGTCGTAGTTTCCGGTATAAAAAGACAACGAACCAAAAATTAGGTTTATCTCTGCAACCCTTTTGTAGTTTGATATCTTTTGTGCCTTCTGTAACGCCTGATTGTAGCACTTTAAAGCTGAGGTCATGTCAGTCTCCCGGAGATGACTCCCCAATTCTATCAATTTACTGATTTTAGTATCATCGTCAGACGCACGTTCTAATAGGATTTTCAAACTGTCGGTTTGAGTTGATCCTAATAGTGCATGACACAATTTTGCAACAAGTAGAATAGTAATGATAAATGATCGGTGCATGAAACTTTTTCAGTTATTGTTTTGTAAAATTATGCAAAAACTGAAATCCGTAGATTTTTCTCTTTAAAACGCTCAAAAGACCACTTCTTGCATAAAAGCACACCTGTTGTTAAGCCATTCAAAGATACAAAACACTTTCAACTTTGTATAACTACAAATACTTGTTCTTCTTTTATGTGAATTTGCCTCCTGCATTATTTACTAACACTTTTCCTGCTGTTGTAGTATTATTGTAGCGTGGGTATTTATCCCAAGTAGTAGTTTTACTTGGGCAAAAACATTGAATAGAGATCTGTTTTTCTTCAACTTTGTATTTGCAAAAAGAAAAGAACAGAATTGAAACCTGAAAAAAATTTATCATAAATCATAAAATAGTATGAAAAGATATTTACTGGCACTTATGCTACTGGTTGCAGCTCATGGGGTACATTGTCAACTCCCCGATGGCTCTATCGCACCAAATTTCACAACCCAAGATATAGATGGAAACTGGCATACACTATACGATTACCTTGACCAAGGAAAAACGGTTATAATCAATATTATATCTACTGCTTTAAATGAAACCGATGGGCAGTCCTGGTTGTACTTTGGTGATGGAGCGCTCATGGCTTTTCAAAATAGTTATGGTCCCAATGGTACCAACACTGCAATGGTAATCATGATAGAAACAGATCCTAAAACACCAGAATCGCATCTTTGGGGACAGGGAGATACTTTTGGAAATTGGCATCAGTATGCTAATTTCCCAATTATCAGTAATGATGACTTGGGTGAACTGTTCCCACGAGGACCAGAGTTCCCCAGTAGCTATATTGTTTGTCCCTCTCGTCGCACAAAGCATGTAGGATGGCTTACCTCTACAGCATTAAATTATTATGTAACCCAATGCGAAGAACCCGAATATTACGCAAATGCTCGCGCCAAAAGAATTGTTTCACCAAATTTAAGCCATTGCGGGCTTACGGTTAACCCTGAGATTGTAATAGAAAACCTTGGCTTCGATGTGCTTACTTCACTTGATATTGAATATGCACTCGATGGCAACACCATCGATACCTACCAATGGACAGGTGAAATATCGATGCATACGGAAAAGAAAGTTTTGCTTCCCACCTTTGATGTTCCCAACCAGCAACAGCACACATTTAGTGTTTTACTCAAGCAGCCCAACGGGGTTCAAGACGAAGAAACTTCCAACAATTTTATACAAACAATATTTTACTCCATACAGAACGGCGAGAATGTTACCCTAGCCATCGAAACGGATAACTTTCCTAAACAGATAGAATGGCAAATTTTCGACCAAGGAAATCTGGTTGTCCAATCGGGTAACTATACTGAAAGCAATTATCTCTACGAAGAAACTTTTTGCTTGACTACTGAACGTTGTTATACGCTAGTTGTAGAAGATAAAGGTTACGACGGAATGCAAAATGGTCGAATTGGAAGTTTTAAGCTAACCTGGGGTGATAGAGTACTTGTAAATGTTTATGGCAATGAATATACCGACGGATTTAGTAGAGACTTTTGCTTGATGCCTGTGGGAGAAACGCTAGTAAACAGTGACCCAGAAATTCAAGTTTACCCAAATCCAGCAAATAATAAACTTCATATTGAAAATATAAAACCGAATAGCGTTATAAAACTTATTTCCATTACTGGTAGTGTTGTAATGGAAACAGTGAGTAGTGCTCAATCAGCAACCTTAAATGTCCAAAACATCCCAACAGGGCTGTATTTAATTGTTGTAAACAATGGCGTAAAACATAAACCGATAAAAGTACTTATTAATTAGGCTACAAATTGAGGTTGGTTTTAAGGCTACTCTCGGGGTAGCCTTATTTTTTTCAACATATTAAAAACAGCAGAATACGTAGCACAAATAGGCACGGATTACAAATCCGCACCAGCAGAATAATCAAATTTTCAGACCCGCGCCAGCTAACTTAGTATTTTCCCTTGTCTTGCTGCTCTGCCTTACGTTACGTTGCCAACGTAACCAAAAGCTTGCGCACACTTTCAACCGAATCGATATAGTATTTTGCCTTTGTACTCTTTGTGCCAACCTTAATGGTAAAGGCATCCTCTGGCATAACTCCAAAGGTGTACTCATCGGTCCAGTCATCGCCAATGGCCATAATAAAATCAAAACTACCCTTAGCTAGTTGCTGAGCGGCCGCCCTTCCCTTGTTAATACCTGAGTTTTTAATCTCTATCACCTTATCGCCATCCATTATCTCTAGGTTGAGATTTGATACCAAATCGCGCAGCTCATCCTTTAGCTCCCATGACCGGAGTATCCCTAAATCGGGATCGGCATTTCGATAGTGCCAAACCAGGGAATAATTCTTCTCCTCTAGGAATGAGCGAGGGGTTCTGTCGGCATAAAACTTAATTATGGGTCTAATTATCTCCATCCAATGCTTGTCAATCTTTTCAATCATTCCCCATTCGCCATTTGGCGATTTTAACCATACACCATGCTCTGCCACATAGGTTATCGTGTTGTAACTACTAAACCATTTGCCAAGCGTTTCCTTGTCCCTACCGCTTATCACAACCAAGCTATTGCGCTTGTCGGCTATTAGGTTTTCCAGAATTTTGTATAGCTCATCATTGGGAAAAGCCTTTTGAGGATCTTTATGAAATCCGGTAAGCGTACCATCATAATCAAGGAAAATAATTCTACTTTCCGATTTATCATAATTCTCCTTAAAGTGGTCTATAATTTTTGGTGATACCTTATGCGTAAGGTTTGTTTCCTGCAGTTTCTTGACCCCTTTGAGTGCATCCAGAATATCGGTTGCCCATTTCTCCTCATTGTAAACCTTTAAGCGTTTTTGCAAAACTTTATTTCTATCCCTTTGCTCGCTAACTGGCATTTCAAGTGCCTGCCGCATTGCTTGAGCTACCTCGGCAATATTATTGGGGTTTACTAAAATTGCCTCACTCATCTCCTTGGCTGCGCCGGTCATCTCGCTTAAAATTAACACCCCTGTCTCATCAGTCCTGGAGGCTATGTACTCTTTTGCAATCAGGTTCATCCCATCGCGTAGTGGGGTTACCAGAGCAATTTGCGAAACAGTGTATAGCTCTACCTTCTCCTCCTTTGTAAGATTTCTGTAAAAATACCAAATGGGCATCCAACCAACCGACCCATACTCACCATTGATTCGTCCAACCATCTCATCAACGGTGCGCTTTTGGGTTTGGTACTCAATAAGCACCTCCCTTGAAGGGATTACGTAAAGCCCAAAACAAATTTTTCCGTGATACTCAGGATTATCCGCCAAAAACATATCGAATGCCTCTAAGCGTTGCGTAATGCCTTTGGCATAATCGAGCCTATCAACCGATAGCATAAGCAAGGTATCTCCATCGTTCAGGACATTCTGTGCTAGGGTATCGGTAAGGCCAAGTAGCGATTCTCCTTTTGATGACTTAAAACGATTTGCTTGCTCCTGAAAATAGTCATAGTCAATACCCAACGGGAAGTTGTCAATTTTAACAACCCTTTCATCTAGCTTTACGGTGTTTAGGATATTATCGTAGCCAAGCAATCGCCTTACCGAACTCATGAAGTGCCTTTCGTAATCAAAGGTATGAAAGCCCACCAAATCGGCTCCAAGCATGCCCTCAACTATCTCTCTGCGCCAGGGCAAAACCCTGAAAATTTCGTACGATGGGAACGGAATGTGCAAAAAGAACCCAATGGTTAACTGTGGTCTAGCCTCCCTAAGCAGTTGGGGTAAAAGCATTAGATGATAATCGTGAACCCAAATGGTGTCATTATCCTTGGCAATTTTAAGAACAGCATCGGCAAAAAGCTTGTTCACCTCAACATACTGGTCCCAGTATTCCTCATTTAGTTCACTATGCTGCGTAAAATAGTGAAACAATGGCCAGATGGTTCCATTGCAAAAGCCATCGTTAAACATTTCAATTTGCTCTTGCGTTAGCTCCAGCGGATGGCAACGCTCTTCCTTAAATCTTTTTTTTACGTAGTCTTTTTCATTTTTCGACAGCTCGATTTGCCCGTTGCCACTCCTGCCAACCCATTCGCAATTGTTAAGTTTATAGTAGACCTTTAGCTTACTGGGAGTTCTCACGCTCTTCTGCTCCACCCTCGCCTTACCATCTTCCTTTACTACCTCAAATGGAAGTTTGTTTGAAACAATAATAAGTCTGCTCATAACAATGAATTTTACAACATTCTACTTCAAAAAACTTTACTATATTAGCAAAATAATGCTACTTTATCAAAATAAAACGCTACAGCTTAGCTTAGTGTTTAACACAAAGGCTATTAAATAGAAGTTTAACCCCCACTAAAAGCAAAAGAGATGAATAGATATAGCTTTGATGCGGTAATATTCGACCTAGACGGAGTAATTACCAAAACAGCGCTTGTGCACGCAGATGCTTGGAAAAGCATGTTCGACGGTTTTTTAAAAGAGTGGGAAAAAAAGCACGGAAAACCATTCGTTGAGTTTACCCACGCTAACGATTACCTACCCTATGTTGATGGAAAACCTCGGTATAAAGGGGTTGAATCGTTTCTAAAATCCAGAGGGATTGATTTGCCTTACGGCGACCCAAGTGATAGCTCCGATGCTGAGACCATCTGCGGGCTTGGGAATAAAAAGAATGATGCTTTTAACGAGATATTGCATCGCGATGGTGTAGAGGTATACGAATCAACCGTTGCCCTTTTGGATGAGCTAAAGGAGAAAGGGATTAAGCTGGGCGTTGCCTCATCGAGTAAGAATTGCAAACAAGTACTAGAACGCGTCAACCTTTTACACTACTTTGAGACCCGCGTTGATGGGGAGGTATCGGTAGAGTTGGGTTTGCAGGGCAAACCTGAGCCCGATATATTTACCACAGCCTGCGATAATCTTAAGGTTGAATACTACAGGGCAGTTATTGTTGAAGATGCGGTATCGGGTGTTCAAGCTGGGCAAAAGGGAAACTTTGGTTTTGTAATTGGTGTTGCCCGCGAGAACAACGAATTAGAGCTTAAGTCGAATGGAGCCGATGTGGTGGTAACCGATCTTGAGGAGATTAATGGTGTTGATGGTATTGAAAAATGGTTCAACGTTGGTCTGAACAAAGAACTTTGGTCCGTATCTTTCCATAATTACAGCTGCAAAAATGAACGTTCACGCGAAGCCTTACTCACTGTTGGTAATGGCTACTTTGGTACACGCGGATCGTTAGAGGAAAGTCAAAACTCAGATTGCAACTACCCCGGAACCTACATGGCCGGCGTTTTTAACAGAATTAAATCGCCAGTAGGCGATAAAGAGGTTGAAAACGAAGACTTTGTTAACACCATTAACTGGACCACCATATCGTTTAAGGTTGCAGAGGGCGATTGGTTTGACCCTAACCAGAACGAGGTGATTGAGCTAAGCAGAAGCTTAAACTTTAGAAATGGAGTTCTGATAAAGCGTATGGTGGTGTGCGATAACACAGGGAGGGAAACGCTAGTTGAATCGAGACGTATTGCAAGCATGGCAAATCTTCACCATGCAGCTATCGACTACTCATTAACCCCATTAAACTACAGCGGCTACATTAGGGTTAAGTCGGGACTATCAATCCCCCCAAAAAACGACGGAGTTGAACGCTACCGAGAACTCAACCAGCACCACATGAAATCCATTAAGCAGGGTGCCAAAAATAACATATCCTTTGTTCACGGAAAAACTACCCAATCGGCCATTGAAGTTGCGGGAGTGGCTAGGCTTGAAGTTTTTTATAAGGATAAGCCCCTTGCAACAAACTATAGGGTTAAGGATGAAAAGGGTTGGGTTAATACCTACATTAAGGCAATGGTAAAAGAGGGCGAAACCCTTAGAGTTGAGAAACTTGTTTCGCTCTGCAATTCCCTATCCAATGAAACGCCAAAACCCCTTGAGTTTGTTCAGGAAGATATTAAGCAGCTTAAATCGTTTGGCATTATGCATGCTGCCAGTATTAGCGCATGGGAAAAAATTTGGGATAGAGTAGATATCCATATTACAGGCGACAGGATGGCGCAGAAACTTCTCCGCATGCACATCTACCACTCGTTAACTACAACATCACCCCACAATGAGGATATCGATTTTGGCATTCCTGCCCGAGGCTTACATGGTGAGGCATACCGAGGTCACATATTCTGGGATGAGCTTTACATATTACCGTTCTACTGCCTTCATTTTCCGGAAGTAGCAAAATCGGTGCTTATGTACCGCTATCGTAGATTAAGCAAGGCTAGAGAATATGCAAAAGAACACGGATATGAAGGTGCCATGTTCCCTTGGCAAAGCGGAAGCGATGGTCGGGAGGAAACCCAAGTTGTTCATTTAAACCCTGTTTCTGGGGAATGGGGCAAAGACTTTAGTTCTCTGCAACGACACATCTCAATAGCCGTAGCCTACAACGTATGGAACTACTATAACATTACAGGCGATATAGATTTTATTAGCAGCCATGGAGCAGAAATGTACCTCGATATTTGCAAGTTCTGGGCTAGTAAGACAAAAACAAACCAGCAAACAGGCAAAATTGATATAGATGAAGTTATGGGACCCGATGAGTTTCACGAGAAAACTCCAGGATCCAGTAAGGAAGGTCTAAAGAACAATGCCTATACCAACATAATGGTTGCCTGGCTTTTCGAGAGGGCCAACGATTTGATTAACGCATTGGATAAGCCCCAAGCAGAAAAGGTTCTATCGAAAATTAACCTATCAAACAACGACATTAAGCACTGGGGCAATATGGCCAAAAAGATGTCAGTATCAATAAATCAAGAGGGCATTATTGAACAGTTTGAAGGCTACTTTGACCTAAAAGAGCTGGACTGGGATGAGTATCGTAAAAAGTACAACAATATCCAAAGGATGGATAGGATTCTGAAAGCCGAAGGAAAATCGCCAGATGACTACAAAGTTTCCAAGCAGGCCGATACGCTAATGACCTTTTATAATATCGATCCAAGCGTAGTGCAAAACCTTTTGGCTAATATGGGGTACAAACTTCCCAAAGATTATCTACAAAAAAACTTTGATTACTACATCCAACGCTGCTCGCATGGCTCAACCCTTAGCCGGGTTGTTCACTCGTACGTAGCCACACTAATTGGCCGTAGAGAGCTGGCCTGGGAACTGTACCTCGATGCGCTCAAGAGCGATTTAATCGATATCCAGGGCGGAACCACTGCCGAGGGTATCCACATGGGGGTTATGACGGGTACAGTAATTATGGCCCTTACCTCATATGCAGGTCTTAACTTCCATTCCGATAGGCTAAGCATTAATCCTAATTTACCTAAGCACTGGTCTACGCTAAGGTTTGGGTGCACCTTTAAAGGAGTTGGGTATAAGTTTAATATCAACAAAAACACTATAAAAATTGAGGCGGGTAAAGACAAAACCACCATTGTGGTAAAAGGAAAACCGTATACCCTAAACTCAAACGAGGAGATTAACATTAAAATTGAACAATAATAATTAGTTTTACGGGCTAAATAACCTGCCTATGCTTGGTGATGTTTTATTGATTAACGATCTGCACAAGATTGCAGCCGAGGATATACTCAATTACGTTGTAAAAGATAGGGATAAGAAGCTGGAGCAAGACCCCAACTACAAGTATATTGTAGGCATATCGGGCGAGTCGGGTGCTGGAAAATCAGAATTATCCCATTCTCTTGCACTTTTGCTTAAGACCCTAAACGTAAGGGTAAAAATTATTCATGCCGACAACTACTACAAAGTACCACCCCTTTTACGTAAAGAATGGCGCTTGAACAAAGGCCTAAAAGTAATTGGCCCCAATGAATACGACTGGAAGTTGTTGCGCAAAAATATCAAAGAGTTTAAAGAGGATATGATTGCCCGCTTACCCTGTGTTGATATTATCCCCGATCAGGTGGATGAGCTGGTAACCGATTTTCAGAAGATAAACGTGCTTATTGTTGATGGACTATATGCCATTAAGGCAAAAGAACTCGACCTACGAATTTTCATAGAGCTCACCTACCATGAGACTAAAATGATGCAGCTTATGCGAGGCAAGGAGGAGGTTGATGAGCACAGAGTAAAAATTCTTGAACGTGAGCACATGGGTGTAGTATCACTTAGGCCATTAGCCGATTTGCTAGTTAACCAGAACTACGATGTTATCCCTGCAAAAAGGAAACCCCAAGCATAGCACATGCTCGGGGTTAGTTATTTTATAATTTGCAAAACAATTACTCAACCACTCTAATCTCTGTAGATAGGGGTATTGCCTTTTTGTACACTGCGCTAACCCCACAATATCTATCTTCGGAAAGGCTTACAGCCTTTTCAAGCTTATCCATTGGTAAATCCTTACCCTTAAATTCGTAAATCACCTTCATGCATGAGTACTGCTTTGGCTGCTCCTCTGTTTGCTCTGCCTCAACAAATATCCTAAGGCCCTCATATTCAACCCGCATCTTCTTAAGTATCGATACCACATCCATACCCGTGCATCCGGCCAGAGCAATCAGCATAAAAGGTTTTGGTCGTGGTCCTCTATCGCTTCCACCAACCTCTTCAGGTGCATCTAATGTTAATTTATGGCCATCAAGTTCTGTTTCAAACGACATGCCGCCTTTCCAGTCAATGTGTACTGATGTTCTGCTCATGATCTATATTCTGTGTTTTGTTTTATACTATGATGTTTAAACAAGCAGGATTGATAAATGTTTAATTCCTAAAATCCGTAAACACTTCCACAATGTCCAATGCCAAGAGGCCAATGATCGTTATCAGAAAAAAATGCTTTTAATGCCAATATTGCTAACCTATGGCACTGCTTATTGAAGATTCAATCTCCCTGAAATTAAACGGTTTTCTGAAATACTTGTTGATCAGGTTGCTGTTAAGCGCTTGCGAAATCTCATCAGTTATCTCAAACCCAGTGAGGATAAAATATACAATATGAGGGAATTTAGCTTTTGCCTTGCCAATAAACTCTATACCATCCATTTTTGGCATCCGCATATCGCTGACAACCACTGATATTCCAGGTTGGTTTTTAAGGATCTCGAGACCCTCGAAACCCGAAGATGCAGTAATGAGATTAAAAACATCCTTAAAGTTTAGCTCAAAAAGTTTGAGATTAATCGGCTCATCATCAACGTATAGTACGGAAATCTTTTTGTTCATATCTTAACTCTTTTTATTGGTAATAGAACTGTAACAGTGGTTCCAACCCCCATTTCCGAGTTGAAGGAAATACTACCGTTATGCTCTTCAATTATATTTTGGGTTATCGATAAACCTAGGCCTGTCCCTTTCCCTGGATCTTTTGTAGTAAAAAACGGATCGGTTACCCTGATTATGTCCTCCTCACTAATACCACAACCAGTATCAGCAACAACCACAATCATAGATTTGTTTTTCTTATTTGTGGTTATGGATATGGTTCCGTCGCCCTCAATGGACTGAACCGCATTGGTTAGTATATTTAAAAATGCTTGATGTATTTTACCATCCCTGCTTTCAATCGAAAGGGAATGATTTGTGTAATCCTTTTCTATGCTTATTCTGTTGTTAAGCTGGCTCTGGAGGAGCATCAAGCAACTTTCGATTACTGAATTAATATTAACCTCTGTGATTTTAACATCATCTTTCCTGCTATAATCGTCTAAACTTGCTACAATATTGGCAGCCCTTTCTACACCAATATTAAGAATCTCCA
This sequence comes from uncultured Bacteroidales bacterium, assembly GCA_937915475.1. Classification (GTDB taxonomy): domain Bacteria; phylum Bacteroidota; class Bacteroidia; order Bacteroidales; family Tenuifilaceae; genus Perlabentimonas. The sequence continues at coordinate 8,582 of CALGIR010000115.1, read as the reverse complement.
GTAAGGGTGAAACCTCAACTAAATGATCTCCAAAATTATCCTTTACATAGTTTTCAATAGCCAGCACCCCTCCCTTAATAAAATTAAGTGGATTATTGATTTCATGAGCCACTCCAGCTGACAGCATTCCAAGCGAGGCCATTTTCTCAGAACGAATCAGCTGGTTTTGAGTTTCTTTCAATACTGTAAGAGCAAACTGCAACTCCTCCCTCTGAATATGCAATTCATCGTTTATTGCTGTAAGTTCCTCGTTGGCCGCAGCTAATTCTTCTCTTTGACCTTGCAAAATCACATTCTTCTCCTTGGATTTTATTTTCGACCTATATATTTGGAATATAACTACCAATAGAAGAAAAACAACAAACCCCGAACCATAGTTAACAATTCTTCGCTGCTTAATTGTAAGATCCTTAAACTCGTTATCAAGCCTTAGGCGCTCTATCTCCTCCTCCTTTACGTTAAGTCCATACAATATCTGAAAATTGGCTAAACTTTCCTTAAACTTAACGCTGTTAATACTATCGCTGAGCTCCTTAAATTGCATGTAATTTTTGATGGCCGAATTAAGATTTCCACACATTGTATCAACTCTAAATGACAGTGAATAGTACGTCATCCTATGGTGGCTATTGGGATGATGCTGAATTATTTCCCTCCCCTTTTGATTATACCTTTTAGCGTTTAAAGTATCCCTAACCCGGAGGTATGAATCGGTGAACGAAAAGTAAAGGTTTGGTATAAGAAAAGGGTGAATCTCTTCAATATCATAATCCCGCTCAATCAACTTGAATATTTCTAATGCCTTTTCTACCCTTCCAGTATAGCGATAAACATCTCCAATATTAAACAAGCTGTGTATCTCATTTTGTTTATCATTAATTTCCTTTGCAAGCTGAAATGTTTCATTAAAAATTATCAGAGCCGAATCTAATCTATTAGTATTGGCATACACAGAACCCTTTCCCATTATCGCCCTAAGTGTTACTTGCTTGTCTCTCAGTATATCCCCACACTCGAAAACCTCGTCATAATATTCCAGAGCCAAATTAAATTCGTTTGTGTAGAAGTAGATATTACCAAGTGCCATTAGTGTTCGAGCTCTGTTAAACTTATCTCCTATTTCATCGAACATTGTTAATGCTTTAGAAAGATTCTCGAGCGCCTCTACATTGGCGCCTATATGGCTGTAACAATTACCTGTAACCAGTTGCGATTCTGCAATTAACCTTTTATCCTTTAATTCCTGAGCATCCTTAAAAGCACTTTTTGCAAACAGAATGGCCTGCCGAATATCTGAAGTTCTAAACTTATCAGCAATTTGTAACTTCAGCCTAACCTGGGCCTCGCTTAAAACGGTAGTATCTATCCTGATTAATAGACTATCAACGCCTTCGCATTTGAGTGGTTGAATGAGTGAGAAAAAAAATACTACAACTAGTATGTGAAACCTAAAAAGCATTTTTTAGCATTTAATTGTTCAACAAACAGCACTTAAAAACACCTGTAAGATATGGTATTTTTTGTTAGTAAAACGAAATTAAAACAATTCATTTCGCTGTTCAGGGGCAAAAGAGAAAAACCAGGGACTCTTTCTAATAATTACTATCAGGTAAGATATGCAGTAACTTGCGGATTGACCGAAAAAAATGGCTTTTACATATGCATTATACGCCAAGGTTTAACTTAAGGCATCAATTATTGTTGACTCAATTTCTTTATAATTTGAGGGCTTTCTAAAATATTTAGCAATGAGCCTATTGTTAAGTGCGTCGGATATCTGCTCAGTTATATCATATCCTGTTAAAATGTAGAAAATGATATGTGGGAATTCCTTTTTGGCCCTACCAATAAACTCTATGCCATCCATCTTGGGCATTCGCATATCGCTAACAACTACTGGTATATCTGGATTGTTTTTAAGAATCTCGAGACCATCAAAGCCCGAGAGGGCTGTTGTAACATTGAAAGCGTTTTTAAAGTTTAGCTCAAAAAGTCTAAGGTTAATAGGTTCATCATCAACATATAGTACTGAAATCTTTTTACTCATAGCCTAAAGTTTTTGGACAATCGAACGGTAGCAGTAGTTTCAACTTCAGAAACCAGGTTTAAATAAACACCACCGTTAAACCTTTTCATTTTATTTTGACATATTGAAAGGCCAAACACCCTATACCATTTCTGGCTTACGTATTGGTAAAAGGGTTTCAAGATAAACAAGCCTAATAACTAATAAATTAACCATATGATTAGATGCCTTTTTACAACATATCCAATACTATATATGTTCACTCTAGTTATGCGTTCAGCAACCAATAGCTTGGCTACCATAAAAAAAGTGGAACACCTAGCACAAGCTAAATTATATTGAAATAACAAAAAAACAGGGTGCAAAAACTAATATTCTGACGAAAAGTATGCGTCATTTGACGAACCAATGATTTTCAATGGTTAATAATTTTACACCGTGAAATTTGAGGCTGTAGCGTCTGTTAATGAATATTTAACCCTTTAGTATGATGCTCCACTTATCGGAATGTACCCATAATAGAAAATTCTTTGGGTGTAATGCTAAGCACTGGCACTGGCGATTTGTTAAGCATTTGTTGTGCATAGGTTCCCAAAATAAAATTGGCTAAACTATCGTTTTGTTCAGTCATTATACTTACCAAATCAGCCTCATTATCAAGGGCATAATCTATAATTGTGTTTACTATATTCCCGCCCACCAAACGATGCCTTACATGCTTTATACCTCGCTCCTTAAGATACTCACAAACCTGCTTTGAGTACGCCTCAATTTTTGCATCAATATCCTCAACTTTTGTTGCTGATACCCCAAGAACGTGTACCTCTGCCTCAAATATTTTTGCAATTTCTGCTGTAAGCAGCACCTTTTGACGAGTCTCTACCGAAATATCAATCGGTAAGATAATGGTCTTTATTTCTCGAGGAACTGCGCCTTGCCGTATGGTAATAACAGGGTTTTCCGCTGTTGAAACAATTTTAAAAGAATTGCTCCCCATAAAAAGCTCCTCAAAACCTGAAGCACCATGGGTTGACGAAATAATTACAGCATCATCAAAAGCCTCGGCTTGGTTTACAACCTCGCGATATATCTTTCCCTTTTTAACGATATACTCAAGTTTTGCTTCACCATGAAACTTGGGTGAAAACTCCTTGATAAGCTTTTCAAACTCTACATCTGCTCTCCGTTTCTCCTCCTCAAATCCAACCCGACCAAGCTCACTGGGAAACTTCTGCACATAAACCATTTGCAATCGCGCCTTAAATTTGTTGGCAAATATCAGGGCTAATCTTAGCCCATTAATCGATTCCTCAGAGAAATCAATAGGAACAATAATGTGTTTCATGGCAAAATACTTTTTGGTAACTACACAAACGTAACCATTTTTCATTATATTATCCGCTAGCAATTGGGTGTTTTTTAATACAAAAAAACGTTTGTAGCTTGCTAATAAATGGGCAAAGACTTTACTTTGTGAAAACTTTCATAAATGAGCAACGGTAATCCCAAGTCACTATTTAGAACTGAAGGGTATGCACGCAGGGAAACAACTGAAGTAAAGGTTGGTAGCGTGGCAATTGGTGGCAATAACCCCATTAGGGTTCAAACCATGACCACCACCAATACCAATGATATAGGCCAAACTGTTGAGCAAACCCAAAGAGCCATTAGGGCAGGTGCTGAACTCGTTCGTATAACAACTCAGGGATTAAAAGAGGTTGAAAGTTTTGCAATGGTTAAGCAAACCCTTCGCCAAGGTGGCGCAAAAACCCCGCTAATTGCCGATATTCACTTTAACCCCAGGGTGGCGCTTGCCGCTTCGGTTGTTGCAGATAAAATTAGGATAAACCCAGGCAACTATTCCGATAAATCGAGAGCATCATCCCATATATTTTCTGCAGCTGAATACGAAAATGATTTAAATATTGCTGAAGAACAATTTGTTAAGCTGATTGAAAGCTGCAAAAAGAACGGCACTACCATGAGGATTGGCGTAAACCATGGTTCGCTATCAAAACGGATAATGGACAGGTTTGGTGACACGCCAGCTGGGATGGCCGAATCGGCCATGGAATTTGCTCGGATTTGCAGTAAGAACGATTACAGCAAGGTTGTAATCAGCATGAAATCAAGCAATACCCGAGTAATGGTTCATGCAACCCGATATTTAGTGAGCATGATGGAAGCCGAGGGCCGTAACTATCCCATGCATTTGGGCGTAACTGAAGCTGGCGAAGGTGAGGATGGGCGAATAAAATCGGCTGTTGGTATCGGTGCACTACTTGTTGACGGAATTGGCGATACAATTAGAGTCTCCTTAACCGAGGAACCCGAAAACGAGATTCCTGTTGCACAAACCCTAGCACATCTTTTTGATGGATGGCCAAATGCTAAAGCATATATTCCCCAAAAAATCAGCGTAAACCCTTTTGAATACACAAGAAGAGAAACCAATCCACAGCTCAATATTGGTGGGAATAATCCACCTGTGGTTTTAGCCCAAATTGATGAACTATCCGTAAGCAGCCTCGGAAGTTGGGGTTGGGTTTACAATAGCATCAACAAAAAATGGGAAAGTAGCGATAACGCTGCCGATTTCATTATTGTTGGCAAAAGCGAACCCAGCCAATTACCCAATATCGAACAGCTACCGCTAATTGGCAAAGGGCTAAGTTTAACGTATAGTCTTATTAACGTTAAGGATATTCAGGCTGGCACAAAATTACCCAGTACTACTTTTTTAGAAATTGATGCGGATGAATACAACGATTATGCTCAGCGCGTTATAGACAACAATCCAGATACAACAATTATTCTGCATGGCAGCAATCAACGCTCAATCTATGCCATTAGGAATATTCTTTTCCATTTTACTGCAACAGGTACAAAAAACCCATGCGTAGTATCAATGCAAATTGACTCTCAAAGCTCCTCCAATTTTCAGATTATTGCCTCTGCCATTACAGGCTCACTATATATTGACGGCCTTGCCGATGGTATTCTACTTTGTGCTGGTAAAAATGTGCCGCATGAATTGGTTAGGGCTACCTCGTTTGGCATTCTGCAGGCAGCAAGGGTGAGAATGACAAAAACAGAGTTTATATCGTGTCCTGGATGTGGCCGCACCCTTTTTAACCTAAACAGCACGTTACAAAAGGTAAAGCAACGATTATCGCATTTAAAAGGGCTTAAAATTGGCGTTATGGGTTGCATAGTAAATGGCCCTGGCGAAATGGCCGATGCCGATTACGGCTATGTTGGGTCGGGTCCTGGCAAAATAACGCTTTACTGTCGAAAGGAAGTGATAAAGAAAAATATCCCCGAAGAGAATGCTGTTAATGAGCTAGTTGCAATTATTAAGGCGAATGGCGATTGGATTGAAAAGGAATAGATTATTTAATTCAGCATAAAAAAACAATCTTCACCCTATTCCTTTTTGATTTTTTAGCAATAGGAACTACCTTAGCTAACTGGGGACACAAACTTATTGGTTGATAAAAAATGGCAAGAATTCTTGTAGTTGACGACGATTCGAGTTTCTGCATTATGCTTAAAACCTTTCTTACAAAGAAGGGGCATGATGTTGATGAAGCATTCTCGGTTAACGAGGCGCTTAGGCTATTCAACGACGGCAAATACGATATAATTCTTGCTGATTATAGGCTGCCCGATGGCTCTGGACTTGATATTCTTACCCAGGTAAAGGCATTGAAACCAAGCACTGGCATAATTATTATGACTGGCTATGCTGATATCCGTATGGCAGTTAAAATGGTTAAGCTGGGCGCTTTCGACTACGTTGCCAAACCCATAAACCCCGATGAAATCCTCCTTACGATACAGAATCTGTTAAACCAAAAGCAATCGGGCACCGACGCTGCAAAAAACACTGAAGCCAAGGTTCTGGCAAACTCAACATTTATTCAGGGCGATAGCGAAAACGCAAAGGAGGTAAAGGAGTATATCAGCTTGGTGGCGCCAACCAACCTCTCGGTTATTATTCAGGGCGATAGTGGTACAGGAAAGGAGTATGTGGCCCGCAAAGTCCATGAGCAGAGTAAGCGAAGCGCAAATCCATTTGTGGCAGTTGACTGCGGAGCGCTTTCGAAGGATTTGGTGCTAAGCGAGTTTTTTGGCCACATAAAAGGTTCTTTCACGGGTGCAATATCCGACAAAACAGGCCATTTCGAAGTGGCTAATGGCGGAACTATATTCCTGGATGAAATAGGAAACCTGACCTACGAAATGCAGGTAAACCTGCTAAGGGCCATACAGGAGCGGAAAATTAAGCCCATCGGCAGCAACCGTGAAGTTAAGGTTGATGTTCGCATTATTGTTGCCACCAACGACGATTTGAAAGATGCTGTTGCCCAGGGTATGTTCCGCGAAGACCTTTATCATCGCCTCAACGAGTTTACAATTCATGTGGCCCCACTGTGCGAGCGAATAAAGGATTTGCCCCTGTTTGCCAATCATTTCTTAAAGCAAGCGAATAGCGAACTCGGAAAGCATATCGACGGCTTTAGTGATGAGGTGATAGAGATTTTTAACCATTACGTTTGGCCTGGCAATATCCGTGAACTAAGAAATGTAATACGGAGAGCCGTGCTTGTTGAACAAGGAAAAACAGTTGGCACAAAAAGCCTTCCCCCCGAAATTATTGCCAGCAAGCATCGCCAGCAACATTTAAGCAAAATCTCTGGCAAACCCGAGAACCTAAAAGACCTAAAAGAGATTGCTGAGAAAGAGATGATTATATCAACCCTCGAAAAAGTGCGGTACAATAAAAGCAGGGCAGCTTTACTCCTCAACATCGACCGTAAAACGCTCTACAACAAGATGAAACAATACGGGCTACAAATATAGAATCGACCACCATCAACATTTTACTAGTTATTGTGTTTTTTCTTTAGGGTAGTTTTAAACCCCATGGTTTTGGTGCTATCAAAAATAGCACAGATTATTCTTTAATATTTTGCATACATTTGCCCCATGATGAAATTTGCCCGAAAAATTGCTTGGCTTTTATCCCTTCTTATACTGAGTGGGATAATACTGCATGGGGCAATTCCGCATCATCATCATCATACTTACAGCGAAATTCATGCCTGCTGCGAATCGCATAATCATAACGATGCAGAGAAAAATGAAGTATTACCCTGTACAATTCTATCCAGCATCTATTTTGAGAACCATAAGCCAAAAGCACAGATTTATGCTCAAGATGTAGAACCCAACCATTCCGACCACGTTAACAATTTTTGTGAAGAATGCTTTAACCTACATTTTACTTTCGAAAGCAACAAATCATCAGTTTTTGTCCCCAAGGTCAAACTTTCCGAATCACTCCTCTCCCAGTCCTTATCGTTTAGAGGCCCCCCTACTGCTTAAACAGTAAAAGCAATCATTCAAAAATGGTTTAAAGATTAAGCAATCCGCTTTTTTTGAAATCAAAGGTTGTTTTCTGTATTCAGAATTGAGCAATCTGCCAAGCAGGTTATAGCTCTCAATTTTAAACTATTGCAGTTAAAACTCAGGTTCACAATACCTATTACCAAAAATATTATGAGATATTTTGCATTTCTTATCGCAGTTGCATTTCTAGCTATTTCGTGCCAAAATGAGCAAGGACACGATTTGCTAGGCTGCGGACACGACCACACTCAAGATGATAAACAGAGCCACGCTCCCACTTCAACAGAGCCAAATGCCTCTATTCAAAATGATGAGCATGAGCACGAACTGTATGGAGTAATTCATATCCAATACACTCCGTTTGGTGAGGTAATTAAAAGCGGAGGCGAAATTATGCCCGCTCGTGGCGATGAGCAGGTTGTGGTGGCTAACCATGGCGGACTCGTCTCCTTCCACAATAATGGGATGCAGGAAGGCATTGCCGTGAAAGCCAATCAACAGCTAATAACGCTCTCTTCGGGTGGATTGGTTCACGATAACCTTGAGGTGGGCTACCTTGAGGCCAAAGCTCAATCCGACAAGGCTAAAACTGATTATGAACGTGCAGCCAAGCTAATGGCCGATACCATTATCGCCGAAAGCGAATTCTTAGATGCCAAGTTAACCTTTGAAAGGAAGCGACTCGCCTTCGATAATATCCGCAGAAACTATGAATCAGGGGGGCAAAAGGTACTCTCTCCAGCTGGTGGTTTTGTAAAGGCAATTCACGTTACCGAGGGCGAATTTGTGCAAACGGGGCAACCTCTTGTAACTATCTCACAGAATAAACGGTTAGTAATTAAGGCCGATGTTCCACAGGATGCCATTCCCAAGCTAGCAAGCATACGCACTGCCAATTTTGTTACTCCCTACGATGGGAGAATCTACTCCACACCTGAACTCAACGGCAAGCTTGTTTCCTGGGGAAAATCAACCATACAGGGCAGTTTTTACCTTCCCATTTTCTTTGAGGTTGATAACAAGGACGGTTTAATTCCAGGCACTTTCATTGAGGTTTACCTTAAAACTACTGCCACTGCCGAGTCCATAGCCATTCCTAAATCGGCAGTGGCAGTAGTTTTAAGGTAAACCTCAATGAAAG